>NZ_WMBF01000004.1:0-60595 GCF_019400875.1 Streptomyces anatolicus
GGACCAGGAGTGGGTTTCGGATGGGCGTCCGCGCCGGGCGGGTGTGTCTTCGTTCGGGGTGAGCGGGACGAACGCGCACGTGATCCTTGAGGAGGCACCTGTCGAAAAGGCGCGGGTGCTGGTGGAGCGGGCTCCGGTGCCGATGCCGGTGGTGTTGTCCGGGCGGACGGATGCGGCGTTGCGGGCGCAGGTGGAGCGTTTGCGTGCGCATGTGGCGGCGCGGCCTGAGCTGGCGCTGACGGACACGGCGTATTCGCTGGTGACATCGAGGGCGTTGCTGGATCGCCGGGCTGTGGTCGTTGCATCGGATCGCGATGAATTGCTGGCGCGGCTGGGTGAGGTGACGGTCGGGGAATCGGCTGTCGGTGGTAAGTCGGCGTTCCTGTTTACGGGGCAGGGGTCGCAGCGGGCCGGGATGGGCCTGGAGCTGGCTGAGGCGTTCCCCGTTTTCGAGCAGGCGTTGGGTGAGGTGTGTGCGGAGGCTGACCCGAGGCTGGGGCGGTCGTTGCGGGAGCTGCTGGCGGCTGAGGGTGACGTACTGAACTCCACGGAGTTCACGCAGGTCGCGCTCTTCGCCGTTGAGGTGGCCCTGTTCCGGCTCGTGGAGTCGCTGGGCATCCGCACCGACTTCCTCATCGGGCACTCCGTCGGCGAGATCGCTGCTGCACATGTGGCCGGGGCACTCTCCCTTGCCGATGCCTGCGAACTGGCCGTAGCCCGTGGCCGGTTGATGGGTGCTCTTCCGGCTGGTGGGGCGATGGTCGCGGTCCAGGCCGAGGAGGCCGAGGTCGCCGAATCGCTGGCCGGGTTCGAAGGCCGCCTGGACATCGCTGCGGTCAACGGACCCCGTGCGGTCGTGGTGTCCGGTGATGAGGACGCGGTCGAGGAGTGGCTGCCTCTGTGGGACGGCCGTAAGACGACCCGGCTGCGGGTCTCGCATGCCTTCCACTCGGCGCGGATGGAGCCGATGCTGGCTGAGTTCCGTGCGGTCGCGGAGAAGCTGACGTTCGCGGAGCCTCGTATTCCTGTGGTCTCGAACGTTACCGGTGAGCTGGTGACCGCTTTCGACGCCGAGTACTGGGTGAAGCACGTACGCCAGGCCGTCCGTTTCGCTGACGGTATCCACACCTTGTGGGACCTGGGAGTTCGTCGCTTTTTGGAGCTGGGTCCCGACGCCGTGCTGTCGGCTATGGCCCGCCAGTGCGTGGAAGACTCCGAGGCCGCCTTCATCCCCGCCCTGCGGGCCAAGCGCGGCGAGCGTGAAACGTTCGCCGCCTTCGTGGGCCACGCCCACACCGCAGGCATTCGCATCGACTGGGACGCCTTCTACGCCGGCACCGGAGCCCACCGCGTCGAGCTGCCCACCTACGCCTTCCAGCGCGAGAACTACTGGCTCTCCCGCAAGCCCGGCACCGGGGACGCCTCGGCCGCCGGGATGGACCGGATGCGGCACCCGATTCTCGCCGCGGCCGTGCAGGTCGGTGACCGCGACGAGTGGGTGTTCACCGGCAGCCTGTCGCAGGAGACGCAGCCGTGGACCCGCGACCACATGGTGTTCGGCATCGTGCTCGTGCCCGGTACCGCGATGTGCGAGATGGCGTTGACCATCGGCAGGCGGCTCGGCTGTGACGTCGTGGACGAGATGATCATCGCCGCGCCTCTGGTGCTTGAGGACGACGTGACGCGGCAGATCCGGGTCACCGTCGGCGTGCCCGGTGAGGACGGGCGCCGCGAGATCGCGATCTTCTCCCGGGTCGAGGCGGGCGAGGACGCGGTCACCGAGCTGACCTGCCACGCGCGCGGCTGGCTCTCCGCCAAGGCCGAGCCCCTGGAGCCGCTGCCGATTGCCTGGCCGCCCGCGGACGCCGAGCCGCTCGCCGTCTCGGAGCTGTACACGCTGCTCAACCGGAACGCCCACCTCACCGATGTGGGCTTCGACTACGGCCCGGCCTTCCGCGCCGTGCAGGCCGCCTGGCGCCGGGGCGACGAAGTCCTCGTCGAGCTGGCGCTGCCCGAGGCGGCCGGGCCGGCTGACGGGTTCGCCATCCATCCGGCGATGTTCGACTCCGCCCTGCACGGCGGGCTCGGCATGCTCGACATGGGGGAGAACAACCCCAGCGGCCTGCCGTTCTCGTGGTCCGGCGTGCAGTTGCAGCGGTTCGGTCTCACCCGGCTCCGGGTGCGGATCACGCTGCCGGACCCGATGTCGCTGCGGCTCGACATCGCGGGCGAGGACGGCCTGCCCGTGGCCTGCCTGCGGCGGCTCGACGTCCGTCCGGTGGAGGAAGCGCATCTGGAAGCGGCACGGGGCGACGGCGAACGCGACCTCTACGCGCTGGACTGGGTACCCGCGCAGGCCGCCGCGCCAGGGGCCGCCGCCTCAGGGGCCGTCGCGCTCGCCGCGATCGGCTCGGCCGGCTCGGCCGGTGGGGTGATCGAGCAGTTCGCCGATCTGGAGGCGCTGGAGAAGGCCCTGTCCAACGGTGCGACCGTGCCCGACGCGGTGCTGGCCGAGGTCGGCACCCCGGCCGGCGGCCCGGTCTCCGACGTGAACGTGGCCGGGGCTGCCCGTTCGACCGTCGGCGGTGCGCTGGAACTCGTACAGAAGTGGCTGGCCAGTGAGGCGACACCGGCCGAGTCCCGGCTTGTGCTGGTGACGCGGAACGCGGTGTCCACGAACGGTGAGGCTCCCGATGTCGCCCAGGCGGCGGTGTGGGGCCTGCTGCGCAGCGCCCAGTCCGAGCACCCGGGACGGTTCCTCCTGGCCGACCTGGACGACGACGGCGCCGAGCCCGACTGGGGTGCGGTCGTCGAGGCGGGTGAGCCTCAACTCGCCGCCCGTAACGGGCAGTTGTTGACGCCGAGGCTTGCGCGTGCGGCCGCTGCGGTGCCCGGCCAGGTGCCGGTCTTCGACGTGGACGGGACGGTGCTGGTCACGGGTGGTACGGGTGGTTTGGGTGCGGTGTTCGCGCGGCATCTGGCTTCCGTGCACGGTGTGCGGCATCTGTTGCTGCTGAGCAGGCGTGGGCTGGAGGCTGATGGCGCGGCCGAGTTGGTGGCGGAGTTGGCGGGCCTGGGGTGTCAGGCGCAGGTTGCCGCGTGTGACGTGTCCGTTCGGGAGCAGTTGGCTGCGGCGCTGGCTCTGGCGGAGCGGCCGTTGACGGGTGTGGTGCATGCGGCTGGTGTGCTGGATGACGGTGTCATCGAGTCGATGTCGGTGGAGCAGGTCGAGCGCGTGATGCGTCCGAAGGTGGATGCGGCGTGGCATCTGCATGAGCTGACAGCTGGGGATGACCTTTCAGCGTTCGTACTCTTCTCCTCGGTCGCCGCGCTGATCGGCAGCCCGGGGCAGGGCAATTACGCTGCTGCGAACGCGGCGTTGGACGCGCTGGCCGCTTCCCGGCGGGCCGCCGGGCTGCCTGCCACCTCCCTCGCCTGGGGGCTGTGGTCGAGCGCCACGGGCATGGGCGCCCAGCTGGGTGGGGCTGAGCTGGCCCGCCTGGAGCGGATGGGTTCCAAGGCGTTGACGGAAGAGCAGGGCCTCGCTCTGTTCGACCAGGCGCTCGCCTCGGACGCGGCGCTGCTGGCGCCGGTCCGGCTGGACATCGCCGTTCTGCGCGCCCAGGCGAGGACCGGATCGATCGCGGCCGTACTGCGTGGGCTCGCGCCCGCCGCGGCCCGGCGCGCGGCCGCCCCGACGGTCTCTCTCCGCGACCAGCTGGCCGGAGTCGACGCGGCCGACCGGGAGCAGATCGTGCTGGACACGGTCCGCGCCCACGTGGCGGCCGTACTCGGCCACGCGTCGGCCGCGGCCATCGAACCCGACCGCGCCTTCCAGGAGATGGGCTTCGACTCGCTCGGCGCGGTCGAGCTGCGCAACCGGCTCACGCAGGCCACCGGTATGCGGCTGCCCGCGACGCTCGTGTTCGACCATCCCACGCCGGCGGAGATCGCGCGCCTGCTGCTCTCCGAGATCGGTGGCGTCACTGCCACCGAACCACTCATCGAAAAGGAACTGAGGAAGCTGGAAGACATGCTCGCCGCGATCGCGGACAACGAACGGCGGCAGGTGGCCGATCAGTTGCGCCGCATGCTCTCCGCCGTCAGCGATCACGGGGAGCACGGGGAAGAGGAGAGCACCGCCGAGCGCATCGAGGCGGCCAGCTCCATGGACGAGGTCCTCCAGATGATCGACGCCGAGTTCGGCGAAGCGTGACAAGGGGCGAAGGCGCGCGTGCACAAGAGGCGGCGACGCGTGACAACGGACGGCGACGCGTGACCACGGGCGGCGAAGCGTGACAACGGGCGGGGAAAGCGTGACAAGGGGCGGGGAAATGGCAGAGAACACCGATCAGCAGGAGAAGATCGCCCGCTATCTCAAGAAGATGGCGAGCGACCTCAACCAGGCCCGCGCACGCATTCGCGAGTACGAGTCCCGTGACGGGGAGCCCCTTGCGATCGTCGGCATGAGCTGCCGCTACCCCGGCGGGGTGACCTCACCCGACGAGCTCTGGGAGCTGGTGGCCTCGGGAAGTGACGGCATCGGCCCGTTCCCGGCCGACCGGGGCTGGGACCTGGAGGGGCTCTACGACCCGGACCCGGACCGGCTCGGCACCGTGTACGCCAGGGAAGGCGGGTTCATCGACGGCGCCGCCGAGTTCGACGCCGACTTCTTCGGGATCAGCCCGCGCGAGGCGACCGCGATGGACCCGCAGCAGCGGCTGCTGCTCGAGGCGTCCTGGGAGGCGTTCGAGGACGCGGGCATCGACCCGACGACCCTGCGCGGCAGCGACACCGGCGTCTTCTGCGGCGTGGGCCCCTCCGACTACGCGGCCATGCCTGCAGGATCCCTGCCCGAGATCGAGGGCTTCCGGCTGACCGGGTCCACCACCAGCGTGGTCTCCGGCCGCGTCGCCTACAGCCTCGGCCTCGAGGGCCCGGCCGTGTCCGTGGACACCGCCTGCTCCGCCTCCGCCGTCGCCCTGCACCTCGCGGTGAACGCGCTGCGGTCCGGCGAGTGCTCGCTGGCGCTCGCCGGTGGCGTCACCGTGCTGTCCGGCCCGTTCCTGCACATGGAGTTCAGCCGCCAGCGCGGCCTCGCCCCCGACGGCCGGTGCAAGGCGTACTCGGCGTCGGCGGACGGCACCGGCTTCTCCGACGGCCTCGGCATGGTGGTCCTGGAACGCCTCTCCGACGCCAAGCGCAACGGTCACCGCATCCTCGGCCTGATCCGTGGCTCCGCCGTCAACCAGGACGGCGCGAGCAACGGCCTGACCGCCCCGAACGGCCCCTCCCAGGAGCGGGTGATCCGGGCGGCCCTGGCCAACGCCGGCCTCTCGACCTCCGACGTGGACGCGGTCGAGGGCCACGGCACGGGTACGAAGCTGGGCGACCCGATCGAGGCGCAGGCGCTGCTCGCCACGTATGGCAAGGAGCGGGAGGGAGACCCGCTGTGGCTCGGCTCGATCAAGTCGAACATCGGTCATACGTCGACTGCGGCGGGCGTGGCCGGTGTCATCAAGATGGTGATGGCGATGCGGCACGGCGTGCTGCCGCCGACCCTGCACGCGGAAGAGCGCTCCCCGCACGTGGACTGGGAGTCCGGCCGCGTCGAGCTGCTGACCGAGGCGCGGGAGTGGACGGTCGAGGGCCGTCCACGTCGTGCTGGTGTGTCGTCGTTCGGTGTGAGCGGGACCAATGCGCACATCATCGTCGAGGAGGCGCCTCCGGCCGAGGAGCCGACGCAGGCCGATCCCGCCGAGGCGCCCCGGCCCGCCGGTGCGGTGCCGGTGGTGCTCTCCGCACGCAATGACGACGGCCTGCGGGCGCAGGCGGAGCGGTTGCGTGAGCGGGTGTCCGCTGACGCGGGCGTCTCTGTGGCGGATATCGCTTTCTCGTCGGTGACGTCGAGGGCGTTGCTGGATCGCCGGACTGTGGTCGTCGCCTCGGACCGGGATGAGCTGCTGGCGCGGCTGGGTGAGGTGACGGTCGGCGAGTCGGCTGTCGGTGGTAAGTCGGCGTTCTTGTTTACGGGGCAGGGGGCGCAGCGGGCTGGAATGGGCCTGGAGCTGGCTTCGGGGTTCCCGGTCCTTGAGCAGGCGTTGGGTGAGGTGTGTGCGGAGGCTGACCCGAGGCTGGGCCGGTCGTTGCGGGAGCTGCTGGCGGCTGAGGGTGACGTACTGAACTCGACGGAGTTCACGCAGGTCGCGTTGTTCGCCGTTGAGGTGGCGTTGTTCCGGCTGGCTGAGTCGCTGGGTGTTCGGGCGGACTTCCTGATCGGGCATTCGGTGGGGGAGATCGCTGCCGCGCATGTGTCGGGTGTGCTTTCGCTGGATGACGCGGTCGAACTGGTTGTCGCCCGTGGGCGGTTGATGGGCGCGTTGCCTGCGGGTGGGGCGATGGTGGCGGTGCAGGCCGAGGAGGCCGAGGTAGCTGAGTCGCTGGCCGGGTTCGCGGGGCGGCTGGATATCGCTGCGGTGAACGGGCCCCGTGCCGTAGTGGTGTCCGGTGACGCAGACGCGGTGGAGGAGTGGCTGCCGCTGTGGGAGGGGCGCAAGACGACCCGGCTGCGGGTCTCGCATGCCTTCCACTCGGCGCGGATGGAGCCGATGCTGGCCGAGTTCCGCGCGGTCGCGGACAGGCTGTCGTATGCCGAACCCCGTATCCCGGTCGTCTCCAACGTCACCGGCGAACTGGTGACCGCTTTCGACGCCGAGTACTGGGTGCGCCACGTACGCCAGGCGGTGCGCTTCGCCGATGGCATCGGCACTCTCTGGGACCTGGGCGTCCGCCGCTTCCTGGAGCTGGGCCCCGACGCCGTGCTGTCGGCCATGGCCCGTCAGTGCGTGGAAGACTCCGAAGCCGCCTTCATCCCGGCGCTGCGGGCCAAGCGCGGCGAGCGCGAGACCTTCGCCGCCTTCGTGGGCCGGGCGCACACGGCAGGCATACGTGTGGACTGGGACGCCTTCTACGCCGGCACCGGAGCCCAGCGCGTGGAGCTTCCCACGTACGCCTTCCAGCGTGAGCGCTTCTGGCTGACGCCCGGCACCGCTCCCGGGGATGTCTCCGCCGCCGGACTCATCGCCGTCGACCACCCGCTGCTCGCCGGGCGGGCGCTCATCGGTGACCGCGACGAGTGGCTCTTCACCGGACGTGTCTCCACCACGCACCAGCCGTGGACGCGCGACCACGTCGTCATGGGCACCATCGTCGTACCCGGTGTCGCGCTGGTCGAGATGAGCCTGGCCGCCGGGCGCGAGGTCGGCTGCCCCGTGCTCGACGAACTCGTCATCGAGGCCCCGCTGGCCCTGGACGAGACGACGGCACGCCAGGTGCAGATCGTCGTCGGTCACGCCGACGAGGACGGACGCCGGGAGTTCGTCATCTTCTCGCGCCCCGAGCACGGTGACGCGAGCGCGAGCGGAGACGCGGACGAGCGGCGCGACACGACCTGCCACGGTCGCGGCTGGCTGGGGGCCGACCCCGGGCCCGCACCCGCATGGGATGTCGTATGGCCGCCGCAGGACGCCGAGCCCCTGTCCGCCGAGTCGCTCTACACCCGGATGGCAGGCATCGGTTACGACTACGGTGCCCTGTTCCAGGGCGTGGTCGAGGCCTGGCAGGACGACGACGCCGTCTACGTCGAGCTCGCGCTGCCGGACGGCGCCGACGCGGGCACCTTCGGTATCCACCCCGGGCTCTTCGACTCGGCGGTGCAGAGTTCGCTCTTCGGTGAGAAGCCGGATGACACGCTCGTCATGCCGTTCTCGTGGAACGGCGTACGGCTCAGCCGGACCGGAGTGACCCGCGCCCGCGCCCGGCTCACCCCGGCGGGCGACGCCGCCTTCCGCATCGACATCGTCGACCAGTACGACGAGCCGGTCCTCAGCATGGACAAGCTCGTGTTCCGCCCCGTCGACCAGGCCCAGCTGAAGCGGGCCGCCGACACGCAGGGCTCGCTGTACCGGCTCGACTGGACCCCGGTCACGGTCGGCGCGGGCCAGGACGGACGGGTCGCGGTGCTCGGCGGACTGCCCGCGCAGGGCGAGCCGTTCGCGAACCTGAGCGCGCTGGAGCAGTCCGTGGCGGACGGCGCCCCGGCGCCCGACCTGGTGCTCGCGGGCATCACGGCCCCGGAAGCGGGGACGGCCGCCGTCGAGGCTCTGGCGCTGGTCAAGGAGTGGCTGGCCGGGACCGGCCTGGGCGGCGCCAGGCTGGCCGTGGTGACGAGGCGCGCGGCCGCCATCGGGGAAGGGGCCCCGGACGTCGCGCAGGCGGCGGTGTGGGGTCTGCTGCGCAGCGCCCAGTCCGAGCACCCCGGGCGGTTCCTCCTGGTCGACCTCGACGACGACGATGTCGTCGAAGGGCTGCACTGGGGCGGTCTGACGGAACTCGACGAGCCGCAACTCGCCGTACGAGGCGGCCGCGTGCTGGCGCCCCGGCTGGCCCGGGCGGACGCCGGCCAGACGGTGACCGAGTTCGACGCGGACGGGACGGTGCTGGTCACGGGTGGTACGGGTGGGTTGGGTGCGGTGTTCGCGCGGCATCTGGCTTCCGTGCACGGTGTGCGGCATCTGTTGTTGCTGAGCAGGCGTGGGCTGGAGGCTGATGGCGCGGCCGAGTTGGTGGCCGAGCTGGCGGGCCTGGGGTGTCAGGCGCAGGTTGCCGCGTGTGACGTGTCCGATCGGGAGCAGCTTTCGGCGGTGCTTGCCTCGCTGGGGCGGCCGTTGACGGGTGTGGTGCATGCGGCTGGTGTGCTGGATGACGGTGTCATCGAGTCCTTGTCTGCGGAGCAGATTGAGCGCGTGATGCGTCCGAAGGTGGATGCGGCGTGGCATCTGCATGAGCTGACCGCTGGGGATGACCTTTCAGCGTTCGTACTCTTCTCCTCGGTCGCTGCGCTGATCGGCAGCCCGGGGCAGGGCAACTACGCTGCCGCGAACGCGGCGTTGGACGCGCTGGCCGCTTCCCGGCGGGCCGCCGGGCTGCCCGCCACCTCCCTCGCCTGGGGACTGTGGTCGAGCACCACGGGCATGGGCGCCCAGCTGGGTGAGGCCGAGATCGCGCGCTTGGAGCGGATGGGTTCCAAGACGCTCACGGAAGAGCAGGGCCTCGCTCTGTTCGACCAGGCGCTCGCCTCGGACGCGGCGCTGCTGGCCCCGGTCCGGCTGGACATCGCCGTTCTGCGCGCCCAGGCAAGGACCGGATCGGTCCCGGCCGTACTGCGTGGGCTCGCGCCCGCCGCGGCCCGCCGCGCGGCATCCGGCGGATCTCTCGCCCAGCGCCTCGCGGGCGTACCGGAGTCGGAGCGGGAACAGGCCGCGCTCGAAGTCGTACTGACGCAGGTGGCGGGCGTGCTCGGCCACGCCTCGGCCACGTCCCTCGATCCCGATCGCGCCTTCAAGGACATCGGCTTCGACTCCCTCGCCGCGGTCGAGCTGCGCAACCGGCTCACCCAGAGCACAGGCGTACGGCTCCCCGCGACCCTGGTCTTCGACCACCCGAACCCGGTGGCGGTCGCCCGCTACCTGGTGTCGCAGGTCGCCGTCGACGTCGCGGCCGTCCAGCCGCGCACAAGGCGGGCACGGCGCGTGGACACGGCCGAACCCCTGGCGATCGTCGGCATGAGCTGCCGGTTCCCCGGCGGGGTGAACTCGCCCGAGGAGCTGTGGGAGCTGGTGGCGTCCGGCCGCGACGGCATGGGCCCCTTCCCGGCCGACCGGGGCTGGGACCTGGAGCGGCTGTACGACCCCGACCCCGACCAGGTCGGCACGGTGTACACGCGGACCGGCGGATTCGTCGACCGCATCGGGGAGTTCGACGCGGAGTTCTTCGGGATCAGTCCGCGTGAGGCGCTTGCGATGGACCCGCAGCAGCGGCTGCTGCTCGAGGCGTCGTGGGAGGCGTTCGAGGACGCGGGCATCGACCCGACCTCGCTGCGGGGCAGCAACACGGGTGTCTTCTGCGGCACCGTCGCCTCCGGCTACCACGCGACGATGGTCCCCGAGCTGGAGGGCTACCACCTCACCGGCACCACGATGAGTGTCGTGTCCGGCCGTATCGCGTACACGCTGGGTCTTGAGGGCCCGGCCCTGTCCGTGGACACGGCCTGCTCGTCCTCCGCGGTTGCCCTGCACCTGGCCTCCCAGGCGCTGCGGTCCGGCGAGTGCGAGACGGCCCTGGTCGGCGGCATCTCGCTGATGGCCACGCCCGATCTGCTCATCGGCTTCAGCCGCCAGCGCGGTCTGGCGGCCGACGGCCGGTGCAAGGCGTACTCGGCGTCGGCGGACGGGACGGGCTTCTCCGACGGCGTGGGCCTGGTGGTCCTGGAACGACTGTCGGAGGCCAAGCGCAAGGGGCGGCGGATTCTGGGTCTGGTGCGGGGTTCGGCCGTCAATCAGGACGGTGCGAGCAATGGTCTGACCGCGCCGAACGGTCCTTCGCAGGAGCGGGTGATCCGGCAGGCCCTGGCCAATGCCGGGCTCGCGGCGTCGGAGGTGGACGCGGTCGAGGGCCATGGCACGGGTACGAAGTTGGGTGACCCGATCGAGGCGCAGGCGTTGCTGGCGACGTATGGCCAGGAGCGGGATGGTGATCCGTTGTGGCTCGGGTCGATCAAGTCGAACATCGGGCATACGTCGGCTGCGGCGGGTGTCGCTGGTGTGATCAAGATGGTGATGGCGATGCGGCACGGGGTGCTGCCGCCGACGCTGCACGCCAGTGAGGCTTCCCCGCATGTGGATTGGGACTCGGGTGAGGTGCGGCTCCTGACGCAGGCCCAGGAGTGGGGTTCGGATGGGCGTCCGCGTCGTGCGGGTGTGTCGTCCTTTGGTGTGAGCGGGACGAACGCGCACGTGATCCTTGAGGAGGCGCCGGTCGAGGAAGCGCCGGTGGCGGGGGAGCGGGCTGTACCCGTGGCTCCGGTGCCGGTGGTGTTGTCCGGGCGGACGGATGCGGCGTTGCGGGCGCAGGTGGAGCGTTTGCGTGCGCATGTGGCGGCGCGGCCTGAGCTGGCGGTGACGGATACGGCGTATTCGCTGGTGACGTCGAGGGCGTTGCTGGATCGCCGGGCTGTGGTGGTCGCTTCGGATCGCGATGAATTGCTGGCGCGGCTGGGTGAGGTCTCGGCGGAGGCTGGGGTCTCGGGCAAGTCGGCGTTCTTGTTTACGGGGCAGGGGTCGCAGCGCGCCGGGATGGGCCTGGAGCTGGCTGAGGCGTTCCCCGTTTTCGAGCAGGCGTTGGGTGAGGTGTGTGCGGAGGCTGACCCGAGGCTGGGGCGGTCGTTGCGGGAGCTGCTGGCGGCGGACGGTGACGTACTGAACTCCACGGAGTTCACGCAGGTCGCACTCTTTGCCGTTGAGGTGGCGCTTTTCCGGCTGGCTGAGTCGCTGGGGGTTCGGGCGGACTTCCTCATCGGGCACTCGGTCGGCGAGATTGCCGCCGCACATGTGGCCGGGGCACTCTCCCTTGCCGATGCCTGCGAACTGGCGGTGGCTCGTGGCCGGTTGATGGGTGCTCTGCCTGCTGGTGGGGCGATGGTGGCGGTGCAGGCCGAGGAGGCTGAGGTCGCCGAATCGCTGGCTGGGTTCGAAGGCCGCCTGGACATCGCTGCGGTCAACGGGCCCCGTGCCGTAGTGGTGTCCGGTGACGCGGACGCGGCCGAGGAGTGGCTGCCTCTGTGGGACGGCCGTAAGACGACCCGGCTGCGGGTCTCTCATGCCTTCCACTCCGCACGGATGGAGCCGATGCTCGCCGAGTTCCGCGCGGTCGCGGAGAAGCTGTCGTATGCCGAACCCCGTATCCCGGTCGTCTCCAACGTCACCGGCGAACTGGTGACCGCTTTCGACGCCGAGTACTGGGTGCGCCACGTACGCCAGGCGGTGCGCTTCGCCGATGGCATCGGCACTCTCTGGGACCTGGGAGTTCGCCGCTTCCTGGAACTGGGCCCCGACGCCGTGCTGTCGGCCATGGCCCGCCAGTGCGTGGAAGACTCCGAAGCCGCCTTCATCCCCGCCCTGCGGGCCAAGCGCGGCGAGCGCGAGACCTTCGCCGCCTTCGTGGGCCACGCTCACACCGCAGGCATACGCATCGACTGGGACGCCTTCTACGCCGGCACCGGAGCCCAGCGCGTCGAGCTGCCCACGTACGCCTTCCAGCGCGAGAACTACTGGCTCTCTCCCCAGTCCGGTACCGGGGACGTTTCCGCCGCCGGGCTCACCGCCGTCGGCCATCCGCTGCTTGCTGCCGCCGTGCAGGTCGGTGACCGCGACGAGTGGGTGTTCACCGGGCGCCTCTCCGCCGAGTCGCAGCCCTGGGTGAGCGATCACGTGGTGCTGGGGTCGGTGATCGTGCCCGGTACGGCCTGGGTCGAGCTGGCCTCGGCCGCCGGGCGTGAAGTGGACGCCCCGGTGGTGGACGAGCTGGTGATGGAAGCGCCTCTCCTGCTGGAGGAGGGGGCGGCCGTACGGCTGCGGGTCACCGTGGGTGCCGTGGCGGAGGACGGCCGCCGTGAGGTCGCCGTCTTCGCCCACCCCGAAGCCGGGGCCGAAGCCGGGGCCGAGGCCGGGGGCGAAGGGCGGGCCGAGATGACCTGCCACGCGCGTGGCCTGCTGGCCCCCGAGGACAGCGCACCGGACACGTGGGTACCGGCCCAGTGGCCGCCGGCCGGCGGAGTCGAACTGACCGGAGACGCGCTGTACTCCGGGATGGCCGAGCTGGGGTTCGACTACGGCCCGGTCTTCCAGGGTGTGCGTACGGCGTGGACCGTGGGCGACGAGGTGTACGCCGATGTCGCCCTTCCCGGCGGCACCGGGGGCGAGGGCTTCGGCCTCCACCCCGCGCTCTTCGACGCGACGCTGCACAGCGCGTTCGCCGAGAAGGGGGCGGGGGGCGGCGCGACGCCCCTGCCGTTCTCCTGGTCGAAGGTGAGCATCGGACGCACCGGGCTTTCACAGGTCCGGGTACGGATCTCGCCCGCCGGTGACGCGGCACTGCGCGTGGACGCCGTGTCCGAGCACGGCGAGCCGGTGCTGAGCCTCGGCAGGCTGGACATGCGTCCGGTCGACCCCGCCCAGCTGGAGCGGCTGCGGCGCAGCGGTCAGCAGCCGGTCTACCGGCTCGACTGGGCCCCCGTCGCGGTCGAAGCGGGCCGATCCGTGCAGGTGGCGGTCGTCGGTGGCGCGGCAGGAAGCGGCGAGCCGTTCCCGGACCTGGCCGCCCTGGAGAAGGCCGTCGGCGACGGCGGACAGGCCCCGCAACTGGTCATCGCCGCCGTCGACACCCCCGGTGGAGGCACCTCCGGTGGAGGCACCCCCGGTGGAGGCACCCCCGCCGGGGACACGGCCGCCGGGAACACCCCCGCCGAAGACCCGGCCGTGGCCGCCAGGGAGGCCGCCGTCCAGGCGCTCGCCCTGGTGCGGCAGTGGCTCGCGGTCACCTCGCTGGGCGACGCCCGGCTGGCCGTCGTGACCCGGCGGGCCGTCGCCGTCGCAGACGAGACGCCGGACATCGCCCAGGCGGCGGTGTGGGGTCTGCTGCGCAGCGCCCAGTCCGAGCACCCCGACCGGTTCCTCCTGGTCGACCTCGACGACGACCTCTACGACGCCCGCAACGACGCCCTCGACGGCGACGGCGCCGAGCCCGACTGGGGCGGCCTGCTCGACGCGGACGAACCGCAGCTCGCCGTCCGCGGAAAGCAGGCGTTCGCGCCCCGCCTGACCGCGTCCGCCCAGCCCGCGACCCCCACCGACACCGCCACCGACACCGGCCAAGCCCTCGGTGACCCCGCCGGCCTGGCCGACGGCACCGTCGTCGTCACCGGCGGCACCGGCGGCCTGGGCGCACTGTTCGTACGCCACCTCGTCACCGGACACGGCGTACGCGACCTGCTGCTGCTCAGCCGCCGCGGTCCCGCCGCCGAGGGCGCCGCCGAACTGGTGGCGGAAGTGGCGGAGCTGGGCGCCACGGCACGCGTGGTCGCCTGTGATGTGTCGGACAGGGAGCAACTGGCCGCCGCGCTCGGCTCCGTGGAGCGTCCGGTCACCGCCGTCGTCCACACGGCGGGCGTACTCGACGACGGTGTGGTCGAGTCGCTCTCGGCGGAGCAGATCGAACGCGTCATGCGGCCCAAGGTGGACGCCGCCTGGCACCTGCACGAGCTGACGGCCGGCGCGGACCTCGCGGCGTTCGTCCTCTTCTCCTCGGCCGCCTCGCTGATGGGCAGCCCGGGCCAGGCCAACTACGCGGCGGCGAACGCCGCTCTCGACGCGCTGGCCGCGTCCCGTAGGGCCGCCGGGCTGCCCGCCACCTCCCTCGCCTGGGGTCTGTGGTCGGGCACCGCGGGCATGGCCGCACAGCTGGACGAGGCCGAACTGGCCCGTCTGGAGCGGATGGGCATGAACGCCCTCACCGCCGAGACCGGGCCCGCGCTGTTCGACCAGGCGCTGGACGTGGACGCGGCCGTGGTCGCCCCGGTACTGCTTGAGACGGCCGCGCTGCGCGCCCAGGCGCGGGCCGGCACGCTCCCGCCGTTGCTGCGCGGCCTGGTCCGGATGCCCGCCCGCGCGGCCGACTCGGGGGCTGCGGCACTGGCCCAGCGCCTTGCCGCCACTCCGGAGGCCGAGCGCGAAAAGGTCGTACTGGACTTGGTCCGCACCCAGGTCGCCGGAGTCCTCGGGCACGCGTCCGGCGCGTCCATCGACCCCGAACGCGCCTTCAAGGACCTCGGCTTCGACTCCCTCGCCGCGGTCGAGCTGCGCAACCGGCTCAGCCGGGCCACCGGCGTGCGCCTGCCCGCCACCGTCGTGTTCGACCACCCGAGCCCGGTGGCCGTCACCCGCTATCTGCTGCCGGAACTGGTCTCCGGCACCGCCGCCGCGCCGCGGTCCGAGCAGGACGAGATCCGCGCGCTGCTCGCGTCGATCCCCGTCGACCGGCTCCGCAAGGCCGGACTCCTCGACACCCTGCGCGAACTCGCCGACAACGACCCGCCGGAGTCGGCCGCGGAGGAGGGCGAGACCGAGTCCTACGACGACATGGACGCGGAAGCCCTGATCCGTATGGCCCAGGAGGACCTCGCATGAACCCGGCAGTGAGCGCCGCCGTCGCCGCACCGAGCACGAAGACGAAGGAATAGACATGGCCACCGATCAGACTCAGCTCGTCGAGGCGCTGCGGAAATCCCTCAAGGAGACCGACAGGCTCCGCCAGCTCAACAAGCGGCTGCTCGCCCAGTCCGGCGAACCCCTGGCGATCGTCGGCATGAGCTGCCGCTACCCCGGTGGCGTCACCTCCCCCGACGAACTGTGGGACCTCATCGCGTCCGGCCGCGACGCCGTCACCGGCCTCCCCGCCGACCGAGGCTGGGACCTGGACCGGCTCTACGACCCGACATCGGGCCGCCCCGGCGCCGTCACCACCAGCGGCGGCGGCTTCCTGGACCGGATCGGGGAGTTCGACGCGGAGTTCTTCGGGATCAGCCCGCGCGAGGCCATGGCCATGGACCCCCAGCAGCGGCTGCTCCTGGAGGCGTCCTGGGAGGCCTTCGAGCACGCGGGCATCGACCCGACCTCGCTGCGCGGCAGCGACACCGGTGTCTTCTGCGGCGTCAGCACCAGCGACTACTGCACGGTGCCCGCGGGCAGCCTGCCGCAGATCGAGGGCCTTCAGCTGACCGGCGCCGCGGCCAGCGTCTCCTCCGGCCGCATCTCGTACCTGTTCGGCCTCGAGGGCCCGGCCGTGTCCGTCGACACCGCCTGCTCCTCCTCCGCCGTCGCCCTGCACATGGCCACGCAGGCCCTGCGCGCCAACGAGTGCTCCATGGCCCTGGTCGGCGGCGTCACCGTCATGTCAGGACCGTTCCTGCTCTCCGAGTTCAGCAGCCAGCAGGCGGTGTCACCGGACGGCCGCTGCAAGGCGTACGCGGCGTCGGCGAACGGCACCGGCTTCTCCGACGGCCTCGGCATGGTGGTCCTGGAACGCCTCTCCGACGCCCAGCGCAAGGGCCACCGCATCCTCGGCCTGATCCGTGGCTCCGCCGTCAACCAGGACGGCGCGAGCAACGGCCTGACCGCCCCGAACGGCCCCTCCCAGGAGCGGGTGATCCGGGCGGCCCTGGCCAACGCCGGTCTCTCGCCGGCCGACGTCGACGCGGTCGAGGGCCACGGCACCGGCACCGTCCTCGGCGACCCCATCGAGGCGCAGGCGCTGCTCGCCACGTATGGCCAGGAGCGGGACGGTGACCCGTTGTGGCTCGGGTCGATCAAGTCGAACATCGGCCACACCTCCCTGGCCGCGGGCGTCGCCGGTGTCATCAAGATGGTGATGGCGATGCGGCACGGCGTGCTGCCGCCGACCCTGCACGTGGACGAGCCGTCCCCGCACATCGACTGGGAGTCCGGCCGCGTCGAGCTGCTGACCGAGGGACGGGAGTGGTCCGCCGGGGAGAAGCCCCGCCGTGCCGCCGTGTCGTCGTTCGGTGTGAGCGGGACGAACGCGCACATCATTTTGGAGGAGGCGCCCGCAGGGGAGCCCGCCGAGGATGTCGCCGCGGTACGTCCCCTGCCTGCCGTCCCTGTGACGGTGTCCGGACGGACGGCGGTGGCGATGCGCGCCCAGGCCGGCCGGCTCCGCGCCCACGCGCTGGCACGGCCGGACCTGTCTCCGGCCGACCTGGGCTTCTCCGCGGCGACCACCCGTGCGCACCTGGAACACCGAGGTGTGGTGGCCGCCGCCGACCGCGACCAGCTGCTCTCCGGCCTGGCGGCACTCGCCGGTGGCGAGCCTTCGCCGGTGGCCGTCGAAGGCCGCGCCGAACCGGGCGCCAAGCCGGTCTTCGTCTTCCCCGGGCAGGGTGCCCAGTGGGAGGGCATGGCGGTCGAACTCCTGGACACTTCCCCCGTCTTCGCCGCCGAGATCGCCAAGTGTGCCGAGGCGCTCGCGGAGTTCGTGGACTGGGACCTCATCGACGTGCTGCGGAGCGCCCCGGGCGCGCCGACGCTGGAGCGCGTCGATGTGGTGCAGCCCGCCCTGTTCTCGGTGATGGTGAGTCTGGCGGCGCTGTGGCGTTCGTATGGTGTGGAGCCGTCCGCCGTGGTGGGCCACTCGCAGGGTGAGATCGCCGCCGCGTATGTCGCGGGTGGGCTTTCGCTGCGGGACGCTGCGCGGGTTGTGGCGGTGCGCAGTGTGCTGGTGCGGGATCGTCTTGCCGGTCTTGGCGGGATGATGTCGGTGGCGTTGCCGGTGGGGCGGGTCGAGGAGCTGATCGCCCCTTACGAGGGTCGTGTGTCGGTGGCGGCGGTGAATGGTCCGGCTGCTGTGGTGGTGGCGGGTGAGCCGGGTGCGCTGGATGAGGTGCTGGCGCTCTGTGAGGCTGAAGGTGTTCGTGCGCGTCGGGTGAAGGTGGACTATGCCTCGCACTCGGCGCAGGTGGAGGTCATCGAGGCGGAGTTGCTGGCCGCGCTGGGGCCGGTGAAGCCGGTGAGCGGGCGGGTTCCGTTCTACTCCACGGTCACGGGTGGCTTTATCGACACCGCTCGTATGGATGCCTCGTACTGGTACACGAATCTGCGCAGCCAGGTCGGGTTCGAACCCGCCATCCGCGCCCTCACCGACAACGGCACCGGGTGCTTCCTGGAGATGTCCCCGCACCCCGTGCTCGCCATGGCCGTGGAGGACACCGTCGCCGCGCACGGCACGGAACAGCGCGTCGGCGTCGTCGGTTCGCTGCGGCGGGAGGAGGGTGGCCTCTCCCGCTTCCTGCTCTCGCTCGGCGAGGCGCACACCGTCGGCGTCAAAATCGACTGGGACGCCTGCTTCACCGAATCCGGTGCCCGGCGCGTCGAACTGCCCACCTACGCCTTCCAGCACAAGCACTACTGGCTGGACACCACCGGCCTCGCCGACGCCTCGGCGGCCGGACTCGGCCGCGTCGAGCACCCCGTACTCGCGGCCGCCGTACAGGTCGGCGACCGCGACGAATGGCTCCTCACCGGCCGCCTCTCCCCGCAGGGCCAGCCCTGGACCCGTGACCACGCCCTGTTCGGCACGGTCACCCTCCCCGGCGCCGCCCTCCTCGAACTGGTCCTCTCCGCGGGCCGTCACGTCGGCTGCGACCTGGTGGAGGAGCTGAACCTCGAAGCCTCGCCGGTCCTCGATGACGACGCCCTGCGCGTCCAGGTCATGCTCGGCGACGCCGACGCCGAAGGCCGCCGTGAAGTGACGGTCTACTCGCGGCCCGACACCGACGGCAGCCGGTCCGCCGAAGCCGTCTGCCACGCCCGCGGCCGCATCGCCCCCGGCGCCCAGCCGCTCACCGGCCGCCTCGCCGCATGGCCGCCCGCCGGAGCCGAAGCGGTCTCGGTCGACGCCCTCTACACCGCGCTGGCCGAACTCGGCCTCGACTGCGGTGCGCTGCTCCAGTGCGCGCAGTCCGCGTGGACCCTCGACGGCGAGGTGTACGCCGAACTCGCCCTGCCCGACGGCATGGAGCCCGGCACGTACGTGATCCACCCGGCCCTCCTTGAATCCGTCCTGCACACCGCCCACCGCCCCGGAGCCGAAGCGGCCCCCACGGCAGCGTCCTGGGCGGGCGTGCGCGTCACCGGACAGAAGCTCCTCCAGGCCCGCGCCCGCATCACGCGGGCCGGTGACGGCGTGCTCCGCCTCGACCTCTTCGACACCGACGGCGCACACGTCGCCCACGCCGACCGGATCTCCGTACGGGCCGCCGACCCGGCCTCGTTCGGGCAGCGGCGCCGGGGGCAGAACGCGCTGTTCCGCCTCGACTGGTCCCCGCTCACGGTCGGCGCGGCCGAGCCGGTGCGGACCGCCGCGCTCGGCGAGGTCCCGGGAATGGCCGACCACCACGCCGACGTGGCGGCGCTTGAGCAGGCCGTCGCGGAGGGTGCCCCCGTCCCCCGGGCGGTCCTGACCGTCCTCGACACGGCAGCGGGAGAGACCCCGGAGGCCGTGCGCGACGCGGCCGCACGGGCCGTGGAACTGGTACGGCGGTGGCCCGCCGACGGCACGCTCGGCGAGACCACGCTCGTCGTGCTCACACGCGGAGCGGTGACGGCCGGCGACGAGGCCCCCGACCCGGCGCAGGCCGCCGTCTGGGGTGTGCTGCGTGCCGCGCAGTCCGAACACCCGGGCCGCTTCCTCCTCGTGGACCTCGACACAGGCTCGGGACCCGGCGCCGACGCGGACCTCGACACCGACGTCGTACGCGACTGGGGCGCGCTGCTCGCCCTGGACGAGCCGCAGCTCGCCGTACGCGACGGCAAGATCCTCGCCCCCCGGCTCGCCCGGGCCCAGGGCGGGACGCCGGACGGGCCCGCGCTCGTGGACCCCGCGAGGCCCGAGGGCACCGTGCTGGTCACGGGCGCCCTGGGTGCCCGGATCGCCGAGCACGTCAGCACGCGGCACGGCGCCCGCCACGTCGTCCTGGCCGTCCCGCACGGCTCGGATGCGGAGCCGGTCGCTCTCGGCGACCAGGTGCGCGTCGCGCCCTGCGACCTCACCGACCGGGACCAACTGGCCGCGCTCCTGGCCTCCCTGGAGCACCCGCTGACCGCTGTCGTGCACGCCGCGGGAGTCTCCGAGGCGGGCCTGGTCGAGACGCTTACCGACGAGCGGCTGGAGACGGCCCTCCGGGACACCGTCGACACCGCGTGGCACCTGCACGAGCTGACCGCCGACGCGGACCTCTCCGCGTTCGTGCTGTTCTCCTCCTTCGCCGGGCTCGTCGGCATGCCGGGCCAGGCCGCCGCCTCCGCCGCCGACGCGGCCCTGACGGCGATCGCGGGCGGCCGCCGCGCCGCCGGACTCCCCGGCACCGCACTGGCCTGGGGCCCCTGGACGGACGGCGACACCGGTACCGGCGCGTCCGTCGCCGACCCCGCCCTCCTGGCGCAGTCCGGCATCGTCCCGCTCACCACCGAACTGGCCCTCGAACTGTTCGACCGCTCTGTTGCCGGGGGAGAGCCGCTGCTGGCCCCGGCCGAGCTGGACCCGGCCGCCCTGCGCGAGCAGGCCAGGGCCGGACTGCTGCCCGCCGTGCTGCGCGGCCTCGTGCGCGTGCCCGCCCGGCGCGCCGCGTCCGGCGGCTCCCTCGCGCGGCGGCTCGCCGAGGTGCCGCAGGGCGAGCGGGAGGCCCTGGTCCTCGAACTGGTGCGGGCGCAGGTCGCGTCCGTGCTCGGCCACGACTCCGCCGACGAGGTGGACAGCGCCCGCGCCTTCAAGGAGCTGGGCTTCGACTCGGTCAGCGCGGTCGAACTGCGCAACCGGCTCTCGCGCAGCACCGGCGTGCCGCTGCCCGCCACCGTCGTCTTCGACCACCCCACCCCGACGGCCGTCGCACGGCTGCTGCTCGCGCAGGCCGACGGCGCCACGGAGACCGCCCCGGCGGCCGTGCGGAAGCGGCGCGGGACCGTGGACGAACCGCTCGCCATCGTCGGCATCGGCTGCCGCTACCCCGGCGGCGTCGCCTCCGCCGACGACCTGTGGGAGCTGGTGGCCGAGGGCCGCGACGTGATCGGCCCGTTCCCGGCCGACCGAGGCTGGGACCTGGAACGGCTGCACAGCACCGACCCCGAGCAGACCGGCACGACCAACGCGCGCGGCGGCGGCTTCGTCTCCGGCATGGCCGACTTCGATGCCGAGTTCTTCGGCATCAGCCCGCGCGAGGCCATCGCCATGGACCCCCAGCAGCGGCTGCTCCTGGAGACCTCCTGGGAGACCCTGGAGCACTCCGGCATCGACCCGACCTCCCTGCGCGGCACCGACACCGGCGTCTTCATCGGCATCACCGGCTCCGACTACAGCCTCGTCCTGCCAAGCGAGTACGAGGGCTACCGCGTCACCGGCACCATGGCCAGCGTCGCCTCCGGCCGCATCTCGTACACCCTGGGCCTTGAGGGCCCGGCCGTCTCGGTGGAGACCGCCTGCTCCTCCTCCGGGGTCGCCCTGCACCTCGCGGCGCAGGCGCTGCGCTCCGGCGAGTGCTCGCTCGCGCTCGCGGGCGGCGTCACCTTCATGAACACGCCGGTCATGATGACCGAGTTCAGCAGGCAGGGCGCGAACTCCCCCGACGGCCTCTGCCGGGCCTACGCGGCATCGGCGGACGGCACCGGCTTCTCCGACGGCCTGGGCCTCGTCGCCCTGGAACGGCTCTCCGACGCCCGGCGCAACGGCCGCAGGATCCTCGGTCTGATCCGGGGCACCGCCACCAACCAGGACGGCGCGAGCAACGGCCTGACCGCGCCGAGCGGCCCGGCACAGGAGCGGGTGATCCGGCAGGCGCTCGCCGACGCCGGGCTCTCCCCCGCGGACGTGGACGCGGTCGAGGGCCACGGCACCGGCACCAAGCTCGGTGACCCCATCGAGGGGAACGCCGTCCTCGCGACGTACGGCCAGGAGCGCGACGGGGAGCCGCTGTGGCTGGGGTCGATCAAGTCGAACATCGGCCACACCTCGGGAGCCGCCGGTATCGCCGGTGTCATCAAGATGGTCATGGCGATGCGGCACGGGACGCTGCCCAAGACCCTCCACGTCGACGCCCCCTCCCCGCACATCGACTGGCAGTCCGGTGAGGTGGAGCTGCTGACCGAGGCCAGGGAGTGGACCGGCCGCGGCCGGCCCCGCCGGGCGGGCGTCTCCGCGTTCGGCGTGAGCGGCACCAACGCGCACATCATCGTCGAGGAGGCACCACCCGCCGAGACCCCGGCCGCCCCCGAGCCCGGGGCCGCGACTCCGGCGCAGGCTCCCGCGCTGCCGGTACTGCTCTCCGCCCGCACCGAGACCGCCGTACGCACCCAGGCCGAGCGGCTGCGACGGCACCTCATCGACAACCCCGGGCTCTCGCTGCCCGACGTCGGCCACTCCCAGCTGACCACCCGGGCGCTCCTTGAGCACCAAGCGGTGCTCGTCGCCGCCGACCGGGACGAACTGCTCGCCGAACTGGCGGCCTTCGCCGTCGGCGACGTGACCGACCAGACCGTCTCCGGCCGCCCCACCGGCGCCGTCAAGCCGGTGTTCGTCTTCCCCGGGCAGGGTGCCCAGTGGGAGGGCATGGCCGTCGAACTCCTGGACTCCTCCCCGGTGTTCGCCGCCGAGGTCGCCAAGTGTGCGGACGCGATGGCGGACTTCGTGGAGTGGGACCTGGTGGATGTCCTTCGGGGCGCCCCGGGCGCGCCGACGCTGGAGCGCGTCGATGTGGTGCAGCCCGCTCTGTTCTCGGTGATGGTGAGTCTGGCGGCGCTGTGGCGTTCGTACGGAGTGGAGCCGTCCGCCGTGGTGGGCCATTCGCAGGGCGAGATCGCCGCCGCCTACGTCGCGGGCGGGCTCTCGCTGCGGGACGCGGCCCGGATCGTCGCCGTGCGCAGCAGGATCGCCCGCGACCGGCTCATGGGAACCGGCTGCCTGGTCTCGCTCGCCGTGCCGGTGGAGCGGGCCGAGGAGCTGATCGAACCGTTCGGCGGCCGGATGACCGTCGCGGCTGTGAACGGCCCGGCGTCGGTGATCGTCGCCGGTGACCTGGACCTGGTCGACGCGCTGATGGAGCAGTGCGACCGTGCGGAGGTCAGGGCCAAGCGGGTCGCGGCCACCTTCGCCTCGCACTCGCCGCACGTCGAGGTGGCCCGCGACGAGATGCTGGCGGCGCTCGCCGCGGTCGAACCGCGCAGCGGGCACACCCCTCTGTACTCCACGGCACTCGGCGCGTTCACCGACACGGCGACCATGGACGCCGACTACTGGTACGCCAACCTGCGCAACCCGGTCGGCTTCGAACCCGCGATCCGCGCGCTGACCGAGGACGGCACGGGCTGCTTCCTGGAGATGTCCCCGCATCCGGTGCTCGGCGTGGCGACGGAGGAGACCGTCGCCGCCGCGGGCGGCCGGGCCGGGGTGGTCGGCTCGCTCCGGCGCGGCCAGGGCGGGATGAAACGCTTCCTGCTCTCCCTCGCCGAAGCGCACATCGCCGGAGTGCGGGTCGACTGGTCCTCCGCCTTCGCAGGCACGGGCGCCCGGCAGGTCGAACTGCCCACGTACGCCTTCCAGCGCAAGCGGTACTGGCCGACCGCGCGCCCGGCCACGGGCGACCCGGCCGCCTCCGGCCTCGGCCGCGTCGACCACGCGATCCTGACGGCGGCCACGCGGCTCGCCGACCGGGACGAGTGGGTGCTCACCGGCCGGATGTCCCACGAGAGCCAGCCCTGGCTCCGCGACCACATCGCCTTCGGCCTGCCCATCGCCCCCATGGCGACCCTCGCCGAGCTGGCGCTGGCCGCGGGCCGTGGCGTCGGGGCTCCGCTGCTCGACGAGATGATGCTGGAGGCGCCGCTGCTGCTGCCCGACGGCGCGGCGGTGCAGATCCAGGCGATCGTCGGCGCCCCGGCACAGGACGGCCGCCGCCCGGTGACGGTCCACTCCCGCCCGGACGGCGACCAGCACGCCGAGTCGACCCGCCACTGCACGGGCTGGCTCGCCGAGGAGACCGAACCCGCCGCGGGCCTCGCGGGTCCGTGGCCGCCCGCCGGGGCCGAGCCGCTGTCGGTCGACGAGTTGTACGCGGCCCTCGCCGACCTCGGCCTCGACTGCGGCCCGGCGCTCCAAGGGGTGCGGTCGGCATGGCGCTCGGGCGCCGAGGTCTACGCCGAACTCGCGCTGCCCGAGGAGACGGGCGCGGCGGGGTACGGCATCCACCCGGCCCTGCTCGAAGCCGTGCTGCACACCGGGCAGTGGCGCTTCGCCGACCAGGGCGCGACGAAGCTCCCCGTCTCCTGGTCCGGCGTGCGGCTCGCCGCGAGCGGCGCCACCGGGTGCCGCGCACGTGTCGTCCCCGACGGCGACACCCTGCGTCTCGACGTCTTCGCCGAGGACGGCACGCTCGTCCTCGGCGCCGACCGCGTCGCCTTCCGTGACGCGGACCCGGCCCACATCGAGGAGCTGCGCCGGGGCCAGAGTTCGCTGTACCGCGTGGACTGGGTCACGGCACAGCCCGGTACCGGTACTCCGGTGCGGCTCGCCGCGCTGGGCGGGGCGGCGGCGCAGGCCGCCGACCACTACGCCGATCTGGCCGCACTCGAACAGGCCGTGGACGGCGGCGCGTTGGTTCCGCAGGCCGTGCTCGCGGTGATCGACGCTCCGGCGGGCGACGGCGCGGTCGCGGTGCGGGACGCTGCGGCGGTGCGGGACGCCGGCGCGGTGCGGGACGCGGCCGAAGCGGCGGCGGAACTGGTGCGGGGCTGGGCGCGGCACCCGAGGTTCGGCGACACCCGGCTCGTCGTGGTGACGCGCCGGGCCGTGGCGGCCAGGGACGGAGAGGTCCCCGACGCGGCGCAGGCCGCGGTCTGGGGCGTACTGCGGGCCGCGCAGGCCGCACACCCCGGCCGGTTCCTCGTCGTCGACACCGACGAGGGCGCCGAGCCTCAGTGGGAGGCGCTGCTCGGGCTCGACGAGCCGCAGCTCGCCGTGCGTCCCGGGCAGGTCCTGACGCCGCGCCTCGTGCCGGCCCCGGCCGGTCCGGGCGGGCGGCCCGCGTTCGCGGACACCGAGGGCACGGTGCTGGTCACCGGCGGTCTGACCCCTCGGGGCGCGGCGCTCGCAAGGCACCTGGCCGCTCAGCACGGCGTACGGGACCTGCTGCTGCTCGGCGACGACCGGGCGACCGCCGACGGGCTCGTCGCGGAGCTGGCGGAACTCGGGGCGCGCGCCCGTGTCGAGGCGTCCGCGCCGGAACGGCTGGCCGAGGTGGTCGGGTCGCTGGAGCGGCCGCTCACCGCCGTCGTCCACATGGACGGCGACCCCCAGGGACTTGAACTGGCCTGGCGGCTGCACGCGTTGACGCGGGAGGCCACTCTCGCCGCCTTCGTGGTGTGCACGTCGTTCGCCTCCCTGGCCTCGCTCTCCTCTCCCGGGTCCGGGGACGGTGACGGCGGGGCACAGGTCTCCGCCGCCGACGCGGCAGGGGAAGCGCTGGTGCGGGCGCGGCGCGCGGCCGGCCTCGCCGGTACGACGCTGGCCCTGGTCCCGTGGGCGGGGCACGACGCGAGCCCCGGCACCGACGCGAGCCCCGGCACCGCGGAACTCCCGGCCGAGCGCGCCCTGGAGCTGTTCGACCAGGCACTCGCCGCGGACGGCGCCCTGCTGGCACCGGTGCAGCTGGACCCGGCGGCACTGCGGACACGGGCCCGCGACCGGAGCCTGCCGGCGCTGCTGCGCGGCCTGGTCCGGCTGCCCGCCCAGCGGGAAGCCGGAGGCGGCTCCCTGGCGCAGCGGCTCGCGGGCGTCACGGACGCGGACCGCGAACGGGTCGTCCTTGAGCTGGTCACGGTCCACGTCGCCGCCGTGCTCGGCCACGCGGCCGACGAGCGGATCGACGCCGAACGCAGGCTCAAGGAGCTGGGCATGGACTCGCTGAGCGCGGTCGGGCTGCGCAACCGGCTCTCGCAGGCCACCGGCCTGCGGCTGCCCGTCTCCTTCGTCTTCGAGCACCCCACCCCGGCGGAGATCGCCAGGCAGCTGCTCAAGCAGGTCGGTGCGGGCGCGCCGGAGACCGGGGCGACCGGGCCGGCCGGGGCGACGATCGGACGGCGGCTGCGGCACGCCGCCGATTCCGGCACCCTGCCTCAGGCGCTGCGGCAGTTGACGGACGCCGTGGCCGACGGGCCGGTCTTCTCGACGGCCGCGGAGCTGCCCGGCAGCGGGGCGCGGCTCGCGCAGCTGGCCTCGGGACCGGGCCGGGTGAAGATCGTCTGCGTGCCGTCCTATGTGTACGTGGTCGGTTCGGGCCAGGAGCAGTTCATGCGCCTCGCCGACCGCTTCGAAGGCATACGGGACGTACACGTCTGCACCCTGCCGGGCTTCGGGAGCGAGCTGGCACCCCGCACCAGGGAGGTCGCCCTCGAGGTCCTGGAGGGCGCGATCCGCGCGGCCGTCGGCGACGCGCCGTTCGTTCTGGTCGGCTACTCCATGGGCGGCACAGTGGCGCGTTCGCTCGCCGAACGCCTGGAGGCCTCGGGCGCCGCGCTCACCGGGGTCGCCATGATCGACACGCTGGCGTTCGACAGCGACAGCGACAGCGACAGCGAGGGCGAGGGCCAGGGCGAGGGTGGCGGCGCCGACGGCGACGCCGGTGACGCGTTCGCCGACGTACTCGCGGGCCTCCTCACGCGCGAGCAGCGCGAGATCTCCATCGGCGACGCCAACTGGCTCTCCATGGGCGCCTATCTGCGCCTCTTCTCCGGGGTGCGGCCGCGCCCCCTCGCCGCCAGGACCCTGATGGTCCGCGCGGCCGACCCGCTCGGCGCCCCGGCGCCGGACGGCCCGCGGTGGGCGGACGCCGACGCGCACGTCGAGGTCGCCGCCGACCACTTCGCCCTCATCGAGACCGCGGCCGCGGACACGGCGGACGCGATCGAGGGGTGGATCGAGGAATGACGTAGGCCCAGCGGCAACGAGACAGAACCAGTCAGCCAGCCAGAAGGAAGCAAGAGGAAAATGGATCTCTCCAGCACGACACACGGCGCCGCGGGCACGTCCGAAGGCAAGTGCCCCGTCGACCACTCCGCCGCCGCCCCGCGCGAGGTCATTCCCGCCGCCCAGCTCCCCGTGGTCGGCATGGCCCGGATGCGCCAGGCGCTGAGCATCTGGTCGCGTCCGGAGCCGTTCCTGCGCAAGTGCCGCGCCGAGTACGGCAGCCGGTTCCGGGTGACGATCGTCCCCGGTGCCCAGCTCTTCGTGATCTCCGCGCCGGAGGACATCAAGGAGATGTTCCTCGCGCCCAGGGACGTCCTGCACACCGGTTCCAGCAACACGTCCATCGAGAAGTGGACCGGCCAGAACGGCCTTGCCTGGCTGGACGAGGCGCAGCACACCGCGCGGCGGCGCAGCGTCATGCCGAGCTTCCGGGGCGAGGCGCTCAAGCGCGTCGAGCGTGAGGTCATCCGGCTGGCCGACCAGGAGGTCGGTTCCTGGCCGCGCGACCGGTCGGTGTCGGTCCACCCCTTCGCGCACCGCTACACCACCAGGGTCATCCTGGAGGTCCTTTTCGGAGAGCACCGCCCCTCCTGCGAGAACGAGATGTTCCGGGAGGTGATGAAGATGCTGGAATTCAACTCCCGCCCGGCGACGATGCAGCCCTTCCACATGCTGCCGGCCTGGAAGATGAAGCGGATGCGGCTGTTCCGGCCCAACGGCGTCAACGACTTCCTGACCCGCCGCGACCGCGTCCACCGCATGCTGGACGAGGCCATCGAGGAGCGCGTGCGCTCCGGCGCGGCCGGTGACGACCTGCTCGGCGTGATGCTGAACATCGTCGACGCCGACGGCTCCTCGCCGAGCCGCACCGAGATACGCGACGAGATGATGACCCAGTTCCTCGCGGGCACCGAGACCACCGCGTCGGCCATCTGCTGGGCGCTGGAGTTCCTCACCCGCCACCCCCGGGTCGTCGAGCGGCTGCGCGCGGAGATCGCGGAGGGCAAGGAGGACACGTATCTGACGGCGGTGGTGACCGAGGTGCTGCGGCTCGGTCCGCCGATCCCGCTGATCGTCCCCCGCGAGGTGATGAAGACGGTGGAGATCGGCGGCGTGCGCTACGAGCCCGGTGCCCGCCTGTGGGCCAGCGCCTACCTGCTCAACCGCGACGAGAACATCTACCCGGAGCCCGATGAGTTCAAGCCGGAGCGCTTCCTCGGCGTCAAGCCCGCCTCGCACACCTGGATCCCCTACGGCGGCGGCCACACCCGGTGCCTCGGCGACCGCATCGCGCTCATGGAGCTGAAGGCCACGCTGACCGCCCTCCTGACCAACTGCGACATCGAACGCGTCAACAAGGAGCCCGAGCTGGCGCGCCGCCGCACGGTCGTCCACATCCCCAAGGACGGCGCCCGGATGATCTTCCGGCCGCGCAGGGTGAAGGCCTCGGCCTGAGGCCGCCGGTCCGGCCGCTCCGCGCGTCGCCCCCCACGAGAACTGGAGTTGGTATGAGGCTGCCGAACACCGCGTTCACCGAACACCCCTGGCGGATCCACGAGTTCACCGAGGACTTCGAGGTCGAGGACGTCTGGTACCTGGACACGCCGGGAGGGCCCGACGATCTGGCCCTCCTGGTACGGCAGTCCAGCGGCGACGGCACCGCCGCCGAGAAGTCCTTCATGTACAAGCTGCTCTTCGCGATCCGCTGGAAGCTCGGCGTCCTCTTCAAGTGGGACGGGGAGGAGAACGGCGTCGGTCCCGGCAACCCCTCGCTGCGGGACCGGCTCCCCGGCGACCTGCGTGACGGGCCGCGCGGCCCGGATCTGCGGACGGTGCCGATGAAGTCGGTCTACCAGGCCTCCGACGAGTGGGTGACGGAGGTCGTCAACAAGACCGTGCACGCGGTGATGCACATCGGCTGGGTGGCCGACGGGGACGGCCGGTACCACGGCCAGATGGCTGTCCTCGTCAAGAAGAAGGGCCTGCTGGGGAAGGTTTACATGCCCCTCATCCTGCCCTTCCGGCGCGTTTTCGTGACGCCGAACCTGGTCAAGTCGATCGGCACCGCGTGGCGGGCGCGGCCGGCCGGATAGCCCCTGGCCGGGCCCGGCCCCGGCCAGGGACGGGCTCGCCCCCGGCCCGGAACGGGCCCGGCCCCGCGCCGATCGGGAATTCACCGAACTCGCGGCCTCGAATGTGTATCCGCGGAGACCTCTCGCAGATCTTCTGACCAAAGGCGAAGAGAGGGCTGGAGCTCCATGGATGTGAACGAGCGCGTGCAAGGGCCCGTCGGGGCGGGCCGGGATGCCGTCGCCGTCGTCGGGATGTCATGCCGGGTCCCGGGCGCCGACGGCATCCGCTCCCTCTGGAAGCTGCTGAGGGACGGTGAGCACGCGCTGGCGGACGTGCCGGCCGACCGCTGGCCCACGGACATCGAGGAACTGGCGCGCCACCCGCGAGGAGGCTTCGTCGACGGCGTCGCCGACTTCGACGCGGGGTTCTTCGGCATCTCCCCGCGGGAGGCCGCCGTGATGGACCCGCGCCAGCGCATGGTCCTCGAACTGGGCTGGACGGCCCTGGAGGACGCCTGCCTGCCGCCGGAGAGCCTGCGCGGCAGCGCCACCGCGGTCTTCCTCGGCGCCACCGGCGACGACTACGCCTCCCTGGTGCACCGGCAGGGCGGCGACGCCCTCTCCCACCACTCCATCGCCGGACTGAGCCGGGGCCTCATCGCCAACCGCCTCTCGCACCAACTGGGCCTGCACGGCCCCAGCCTGACCCTGGACACCGCCCAGTCGTCCTCCCTCGTCGCGGTGCACATGGCCTGCGAGAGCCTGCGCTCGGGCACCGCCGACCTGGCGCTCGCGGGCGGGGTCCATCTGAACCTCGTACCGGAGAGCACGATCGCCTTCGCCCGCTCCGGGGCACTGTCGCCCGACTGCCGCAGCCACACCTTCGACGCCCGTGCCAACGGATTCGTCCGTGGTGAGGGCGCTGGCGTGGTCGTACTCAAGCGGCTCTCCGACGCGATCGCCGACGGTGACTCCGTGTACTGCGTACTGCTCGGCGGCGCCGTCAACCACGACGGCCCCGGCGCGCTCACCGTCCCCAGCGTCCAGGCGCAGAGCGCCCTGCTGAGCGAGGCCTGCCGGGCCGCCGGGGTGACCCCCGCGCAGGTGCGGTACGTCGAACTGCACGGCACGGGCACCCGCGCGGGCGACCCGGTCGAGGCGAGCGCCCTGGCCGAGGTCTTCGGCGCGGACCGTGACGCCGGACAGCCGCTCCTGGTCGGCTCGGTGAAGACCAACATCGGCCATCTCGACGCGGCCGCGGGCGTCCTCGGCCTCATCAAGGTCGGCCTTTCGATGCGGCACGGCCTGCTGCCCGCCAGCCTCAACTACGAGACGCCGCACCCGGACATCCCCCTGGAGCGGTGGAAGCTGCGGGTCAACGCCGCCGCCGCGCCCTGGCCCGAGGGCCCCCGGCTGGCCGGTGTCAGCTCCTTCGGCATCGGCGGCACCAACTGCCACCTCGTCGTCGCCGCCCCCGAGGCCCAGCCGGATGAGCAGGAACAGCCGGACACGAACGGCGCCGACGGCACCCGCGTCCCGGTGACGCTCTCCGCGCGGACCCTCCCGGCGCTGCGGGCCCAGGCCCGCCAACTGCACGACTGGGTGCGCGAGGACACCGCCCTGAGCCCGCTCGACGTCGGCCACTCCACGGCGACCACCCGGTCCTCGCTGAAGGGCCGGGGTGTCGTGCTCGCCGCCGACCGCGACGAACTGCTCGAAGGGCTCGCCGCGCTCGCCGACGGCACGCCGTCGGCCCGGGTCGTCACCGGCACCGCCACCGACGCCGGTGGCGTGGTCTGGGTCTTCTCCGGGCAGGGCGCGCACTGGATCGGCATGGGCCTGGGCCTGTGGGAGACGGACGAGGTGTTCGCGGCCCGCATGGACGAGTGCGAGCGGCTGCTCGAGCAGTACGCGGGCTGGTCGCTGCGGGAGGTGCTCGGCGACGAGACCGCCCTGAAGCGGATGGACGTCGTACAGCCCGCGCTGTTCGCGGTGATGGTCTCGCTCGCCGAGGTGTGGCGCGCGGCGGGCGTGCGGCCCGACGCGGTCATCGGCCACTCCCAGGGCGAGATCGCCGCCGCCACCGCGGCGGGCATCCTCTCCCTTGCCGACGGCATACGGCTGATCGTCGCCCGCGCGCAGATCATCACCGAGAAGCTGTCGGGACGCGGCCTGATGGCCGTCCTGGACCTGCCCGCCGACCAGGTCGACTACGAGGGCGTCTCGGTCGGGGCGGTCAATTCGCCCGGCACCGTGGTCATCTCCGGCGACCCCGACGGCGTGCGCGCGGCCGTCGCCGACTGCCGGGCCAGGGACATCCGGGCCCGCGTCGTCCCGGTCGACTACGCCTCCCACTGCTACCACGTGGAATCGATCAGGGACGACGTGCTCCGCGGCGTCGCGGGCGCCGGGACCACCGACACCGGCGTGGCGTTCTACTCCACCGTCGAGGCGGGCCGCGTCGACCCGGCGACCCTGGACGCCGAGTACTGGTACCGGAACCTGCGCGAGCCCGTCCGCTTCGCCGAGACCGTCGAGGCGCTCGCCGCCGCGGGGCACGGGGTGTTCGTGGAGGTCAGCCCGCACCCGGTACTCGCCATGCACGTCGCCGCCACGGCAGGCTCCGCCGTCGTGCAGGCCACGCTGCGCCGCGACGAGGTGGAAACGGACCGGCTGCTCCTGTCCATGTCCGAGCTGTACAGCAGGGGCGTGGACCTCGACTGGGGGAACCGGTTCACCGGCGCCCGGCGTGTCGCACTGCCGACGTACGCCTTCCAGCGCGAGAGGTACTGGGTGGACGGCGCGTCCGCCGGAGCACTCGCGGCGCGCCCGGCCACCACGGCCGCCCCTGGTACGTCCGCCTCCGCCGACGCCGGCACGGCCGCCTCCGCCATGTCCGAGCAGGAGCTGTGGACGCTGGTGCGCGGCGAGGCGGCGGTGCTGCTCGGGCACGCCGACGCCACGCGGATCGGCGCGGACAACACCTTCAAGGAACTGGGCTTCGACTCGGTGACGGTGGTGCAGCTGCGCGACCGGCTCAACGCCGCGACCGGCCTCCGGACGCCCTCCTCGCTCGCCTACGACCACCCGACCCCCGCCGCTCTCGTGCGGCACCTGTCCGACCTGCTCACCGGTCCGGGCGAGCACCCGAACGACTCCGTGGCCGGCCCGGCCGCCACCGCCGCTCGCCCGGACGACGAGCCGATCGCGATCGTCGGCATGAGCTGCCGGCTGCCCGGTGGCGTCACCACGCCCGAGGAGCTGTGGCGCCTGGTCGCCGACGGCGTCGACGCGATCACCGGCTTCCCCGAGGACCGGGGCTGGCGCCTCGACGGGGACACGGACTTCATCCCGGCCGGCGGCTTCCTCGACGGTGCCGCCGACTTCGACGCGGGCTTCTTCCGGATCAGCCCGCGCGAGGCCCTTGCGATGGACCCGCAGCAGCGGCTCGCCCTGGAATCCGTGTGGGAGGCGCTGGAGCACGCGGGCCAGGACCCGGCCGCGCTGCGCCGCACCCCCACCGCGGTGTTCATGGGCGCCATGGCCCAGGACTACCTGCCCCGGCTGCAGGACGTGTCGGGCAACCTCGCGGGCCACGCGCTGACCGGCGGCTCCGGCAGCGTCGTCTCCGGCCGGATCGCCTACTCCCTGGGCCTGGAGGGAGCGGCCATCACCGTCGACACCGCCTGCTCCTCCTCCCTGGTCGCCGTGCACCTGGCCGCCCAGTCGCTGCGGTCGGGCGAGAGCTCCCTGGCCCTCGCGGGCGGTGTGACGGTGATGTCGACCCCCGGCATGTTCGTCGAGTTCGCCCGGCAGGGCGGTCTCGCTGCCGACGGCCGCTGCAAGGCGTTCTCCGACGACGCCGACGGCACCGGCTGGTCCGAGGGCGTCGGCGTGCTCGTACTGGAACGGCTCTCCGACGCGCGCCGCAACGGCCGCCGCGTCCTCGCCGTGCTGCGCGGCAGCGCGATCAACCAGGACGGCGAGAGCAACGGCCTCACCGCCCCCAACGGCCCCTCCCAGGAGCGGGTGATCCGCCAGGCCCTCGCCTCGGCCGGGCTCTCCCCCGACGGGGTCGACGCGGTGGAGGCGCACGGCACCGGCACCAGCCTCGGTGACCCGATCGAGGCGCAGTCACTGCTGTCCGTCTACGGCCGCGACCGCGAGGAGCCGCTGTGGCTCGGCTCGCTGAAGTCCAACGTCGGACACACCCAGGCCGCCGCGGGCGTCGCCGGCGTCATCAAGATGATCATGGCGATGCGGGCGGGCGTACTGCCGAGGACCCTCCACACCGAGCAGCCCTCGAGCCGGGTCGACTGGTCGTCGGGCGCGGTGCGGCTGCTGGCCGAGGAGCGCGACTGGCCGCGGGCCGAGCGCCCCTGGCGCGCCGGTGTCTCCTCCTTCGGCATCAGCGGCACCAACGCCCACGTCATCATCGAGCAGGGCGATCCCGTCGGCGCTCCGGCAGCCGCCGAGCGCCCCGCCGGGCCGCCCCGGGGCGAGACCGTATGGCCCGTGTCGGCGCACAGCGCCAAGGCCCTGGCGGGCCAGGCCCGCAAGCTGGCCACCGCGCTCAGCGCCGACCCCGCGCTCACCCCCGAACCGGCGGACGTGGCCCTCTCCCTGGTCACCCGGCGTTCCGCCCTCGACCACCGTGCCGTGATCATCGGGGCGGACCGTGCGGAACTCCTCGCCGGGCTCGGCGCCCTCGCCGAGGGGCGCCGTGATTCCGGTGTGGTCACCGGGCACGCGTCCGCGCCGCCCACCGTGGGCGTCCTCTTCTCCGGGCAGGGCAGCCAGCGGCTCGGCATGAGCCGGGGGCTGACCGAGGCCTTCCCCGTCTTCGCCGAGGCCTGGCGCGAGGTCTGCGCGGAACTCGACCCGCTGCTGGAACACCCCGTCCGCATCGACGAGGTGGTCGCGGCCGAGCCCGGCTCCGCGACGGCCGCCCTGCTCGACGAGACGTCGATGACGCAACCCGCCCTGTTCGCCTTCGAGGTCGCCGCCTACCGGCTCCTGACCTCCCTCGGGGTCGAACCCGAGGTGCTCGTCGGGCACTCCATCGGCGAACTGGCCGCCGCGCACGTGGCGGGCGTGTTCTCGCTCGCCGACGCGGCCCGCATGGTCGCCGCCCGCGGCCGCCTGATGGGCGCGCTGCCGCGTGGCGGCGCCATGGTGGCCGTACAGGCGAGCGAGGAGGAGGTACGGGCCGCCCTCGCCGGATACGAGGAGACGGTCGCCGTCGCCGCCGTGAACGGCCCCGCGTCCGTCGTGATCTCCGGTGCGGAGGAAGCCGCCACCGAGGTCGCGAAGGCCCTGGCGGCCGACGGCCGCAAGACGACCCGGCTGCGCGTCTCGCACGCGTTCCACTCGCCGCTGATGGACCCCATGCTCGACGAGTTCCGGCGCGTCGCCGAGTCGGTCACCTACGCGCCCCCGCGGATCGCGGTCGTGTCGAACGTCTCCGGCGCCGTCGCCGAACCGGGCGAGCTCGAGCAGCCCGGCTACTGGGTGCGCCACGTTCGCGAAGCCGTGCGCTTCGCCGACGGGGTCGCCGCCGCCGTGAAGGCGGGCGCCGAGGCGCTGGTCGAGGTCGGCCCCGACGGCGTCCTGTGCGGGATGGCCGCCGACGCCCTCGCCGACGCGGCCCCGGCCGCCACACCCCTGGCCCGCAAGGGCCGCCCCGAGACCCGTACGGCGGCCGAGGCGCTGGCCCGGCTGCACGTCCTGGGCGTCCCCGTCGACTGGCGCGGGTACCTGGACGCCGTCGGCGCCGCGGGCCTCCCCGTCGACCTGCCCACCTACGCCTTCGACCACCAGCGGTACTGGGCCGACCAGGCCGGGCCCGCCCAGCCGCACGGCGATGTCGCGAGCGCCGGCCTGGACGCGGTCGGGCACCCCTTCCTTGCCGCCGCGACCGAGCTGGCCGTCGGCGGACAGCTGGCGTTCAGCGGACGGATCGACCTCGCCGCCGAGCCCTGGCTCGGCGACCACGCCATCTTCGGGAACGCCGTGTTCCCCGGCGCCGCCCTGGTCGACCTGGTGCTGCGCGCGATCGAGGACACCGACTGCCGCGCCGTCGAGGAACTGACCCTCCACGCGCCGCTCACCCTGACCGAGGGCCCCGTGCGGACGCAGGTCGTCATCGGCGAGGCCGAGCACTCCGGCAGGCGCTCCGTCGGCGTGTACTCGCGTCCGGCCTCGGCCGCCTCCGGTACCTGGACCGCCCACGCCACCGGCCATGTCGTTCCGAGGCCGCCCGCCCGCGCCCCCATGGCGGACGTATGGCCCCCGCAGGGCGCCGAACCGGTGGACGTGGCCGCCCTCTACCCGGAGCTGGCCGAGCGCGGCTACGGCTACGGCCCGGCCTTCCGGGGCCTGCGCGCGCTGTGGCGGCTCGGCGAGGAGGTCTACGGCGAGGTCGAGCTGCCCGCGAAGGTGCCGCACGCCACGTCCGGATTCGCCGCCCACCCGGCCCTGTTGGACGCAGCGCTCCACCCGGTGCTCACACTGATGCTGACCGACGACCCCGCACAGGTGGTGCTGCCCTACTCCTGGTCCGCGGTCGCCCGCCACGCCCGCCCCGAAGGACGGCTGCGGGTCCGGGCCACCCGGATCAGCGCGACCGAGGTGTCCCTGACGGTCACCGGCGCCGACGGCGCGCCCGTACTGAGCGTGGACTCCCTCGCCCTGATGCCCGCCACGGCCGCCCAGCTCTCCCGGAGCTCCCTGGCCGACGCCCTGTTCGGCGTGCGCTGGTCGCCCGCCGAGCAGGACCCGGAGCGTCCCGCGGGCACCACCGACATCGCGCACGTCACGGCCGACGGGAACACCGACGACACCAGCGGCACCGGCACCCCCGCGGCGGCGCGGGCGAGCGCCCGTGCGGCCCTCGCCCTGGTCCAGCGGAGGCTGGCCGATCACCACGACCGCCCGCTCGCCCTGGTGACCGAGAACGCCGTGGCGGCACTCCCCGGCGAGGCGCCCGACCCGGCGCTCGCCACGGTGTGGGGCCTGGTGCGCTCGGCGCAGACCGAACACGGCGGCCAGTTCGTGCTCGTGGACACCGACGGCAGCGAGGAGTCGCTGCGCGCCCTCGAGCACCTGGACCCGGCCGTGCCCGAACTCGCCCTCCGCCGGGGCCGGGCCTACGTGCCGCGCCTGGTGCCCGCGCCCGCCACGGCCACGGCGCCGCGCGCCTGGGATCCGGACGGGACGGTCCTGCTGACCGGCGCGACCGGCGGCCTCGGCACCCTGCTCGCCCGCCACCTCGTCGTCGAACACGGGGTGCGCAACCTCCTGCTGCTCAGCCGCTCGGGCGCGGCCGGGGTGGCGGCCGAACTGACCGGCCTCGGCGCGCGGGTCACGCAGGCGGCCTGCGATGTCTCCGACGCCGACGCGCTGGCCGAGCAGCTGGCGCGGATCCCCGAGGACGCGCCGCTCACCGCGGTGGTGCACATGGCGGGCGTGCTCGACGACGCCGCCGTGGAGCTGATGGCGCCGGAGCGCATCGACCGGGTCTTCGCACCCAAGGCCGATGCCGCGTGGCACCTGCACCGGCTCACCAAGGACATGGACCTGTCGGCCTTCGTCCTGTACTCGTCCGTGGTGGGCGCGGTCGGCAACGCGGGCCAGGCGAACTACGCCGCGGCCAACGCCTTCCTCAACGCCCTCGCCGAGCACCGGGCCGAGGCGGGGCTGCCCGCGCTCTCGCTGGCCTGGGGCCCGTGGGAGACCGGCATGGCGAGCACGCTCGGCGAGGCCGACCTGGCCCGCTTCCGGCGCCAGGGCATGGTGCCCCTGACGGCGGAGAAGGGCATGGCCCTGTTCGACGCGGCCCTCGGGTCGACGGACGCGCTGCGCCTCCCCGTCCAGATCGACAGGGGCACCCTGGCGCATGACGCACCCGCCCTGGTCCGCTCCCTGAGCACGCCCGAGCCCGCGCACGCTCCCGCGCCGCCGGAGGACTCCCTCCCGGCCGAGGAGGACGGGGAGTCCCCGATGGTGCGCAAGCTCGCCGCGCTCTCGCCGGAGCAGCGCAGCGAGGAGCTGGTGAACCTCCTCCTGGAGACCGCCTCCGTGGTGCTCGGCTACTCCTCCGCCGACGACATCGACGCGGAGATGTCGTTCCAGGAGATCGGGTTCGACTCGCTGAGCGGCGTCGAGTTCCGCAACCAGGTCAAGAAGGACACGGGCGTCCACGTCCCGGCCACGGTGATCTACAACTACCCGACGCCCGCCGCGCTGTCTGAGCGCCTGCGGGAACTGCTCTTCCCCGAGCCGGGCGCGCAGGACGGGACCGAGGCCGCCGACGACCTCACCGAAACCCTCGACGGCGAGCACGAAGAGGACCTCGACGCCGACCTCGACGACCTCGACATCGAAGCCCTCGTGCAGCGGGCGATATCCCAATGAGTACGTCCGTGCCCCGACATGCCGGACCTGGAAGTGGTGGAGAGATGAAGCCGGAAGACCTGAAGGCCGTGTCCACGTTCGTCAAGCAGTGTCTCGACGGCCGTCACGCGGAGCTCGACGCGTTCGACGACAAGCCCTCGGACGTCTACGACAAGTTCCGGGAGACGGGGCTCGCCAACTGGTGGCTGCCCCAGGAACTGGGCGGCCGCGGGCTCAGCCTCGAGGACAGCGTCGAGATCGTCAACGAGATCGCCTACGGCGACGCCGGGGTAGCCTTCACGCTCTTCATCTCGGTGCTCGGCACCAGCATGGTCCAGCTGTACGGCTCCGAAGAGCTGAAGGCCCGCTACCTCAAGCCCATGGCCGACCAGGGCTCGTTCTGCGCGACGCTCGGCAGCGAACAGGCCGCGGGCAGCGAACTGGGCAAGATCGAGACGGTCGTCAGGACGGAAGGCGACGAACTCGTCGTCACCGGCGAGAAGTTCTTCTCGACCAACACCGACTTCGCCGACTTCCTCGTCGTCATCGCCCGCTCGGCCGAGGACCCCGAGGCCTACCACGCCGTGCTGATCCCGCGCGACACCCCGGGTGTCGAGGTCGTGCGGCGCTGGGACGTCATCGGCCTGCGGGCCTCGTACACCTACCAGGTCAGCCTGAAGGAGTGCCGGGTCCCCGCGGTCAACCGCCTCGAAGGCTCGGGTCTGCGGCTCCTCGAGATCGGCCTCAACGCCAGCCGCATCCTGATCGCCACCACCGCGCTCGGCGTGGCCCGCCGCGTCCGCGACCACTGCATGACCTACGCCAAGACCAAGCCGCTGCGCGACGGCGTCCTGGTGGAGAGCCCGGTCTTCGCGCAGCGGCTCGGGCAGATGGAGATGCAGATCGACGTCATGAAGAGTCACCTGCTGCGCGCGGCCCGCGACTACGACACGATCATGTCGGCACCGGACGCCGCCGCCCGCTGGCACCGGCAGGGCACCCTCAAGTCCGCCCTGACCGCCAAGATGTTCTGCGGCCAGGCGGGCTGGGACGTGGCCAGTACGGGCTCCGAGATGTTCGGCGGGCTCGGCTACACGGACGAACTGCCCATCGGCAAGCTGCTGCGCGACATCCGCTACGTCTCCCTCGTCGAGGGCGGCGACGACGTCCTGCGCGATCTGCTGTTCGGCCGGTACGTCATCCCGGTGCCCCGCCGCACCTGAGCGGTCCCGGAGGGGGGCGTGCGGTGGGGAAGGGAACGGGAACGGGGCGGGAAGGTCGGCGTACACAGTGGCGACTATGTGTGCATACTCCCCGAGGGGCTCGCGGCCCAGGCTGCTGCTGGTGATGCCCAGCCACCAACTCGTGCGCAAGGGAGCCGAGTTGGGGTTCCGGATCTGGTCCGTGTGGGATCCGTCCCAGCTGGAGGCCGACTTCGCACCGCGCGTCGAGGAGGACTCCGAGGAGCTGCTGCTCGTCGACTTCACCGACGAGGCCGGTCTGCGCGAGGTCATCGCGCGGACCGTGCGGAGCCACGGCATCGACGCCGTGCTGCACTGCGGCGACGGCGCCTCCGTCCTGCCGGTGGCCCGGGAGGCCTGGCAGCTGGGGCTCACCCCGAACCCGCCCGCCGTGTACCAGCGGCTGCGGGGCGGGGAAAGCGGAGAAAGCAGGGAAAGCGGAGAAAGCAGGGAAAGCGGGGCAGGGGACGGGCAGGGGGCGGACCGGACCCCCGCGGAGGCCCCCAGGGTGAGCGTCGAGACGCTGACCGTGCACGGCGCCCACCACATCGTGGGGATGACCGCCCAACGCACCACGGGGCCACCGCACTTCCTCGTGACGGGCTTCCTCCACCCGGCGCCGCTGACCGACGACGAACAGAAGATCATCGGGGCGGCGGTCGAGGAGCGTCTGACGTCCGGCGGATACCGCTTCGGGCCCGCTCACACCCAGGTCGCGCTGGAGCCCGACGGCCCGCGGATCGTCTCCTGCCGCCCGCACCTGGGCGCCGACCGAATCCCCCTGCTCATCGAGATCGCGCGCGGGTTCGACCTGGAGGCGGCGGTCTTCGCGGCCCTCGCGGGCGAGCGCCCCGTCGTGCCGAGCGCCTCCGGGTACGCCGAGGTCGGCTTCTTCCTGCTCCCCGAGGGGCGCCTCGAGACGTATACGGGTACGGAGGACATCGCCGTCACCCCCTGGGTCCGCGGCGCCCGCTTCCCGTACGCGGTCGGTGACCAGGTCGCACCCGTCGGTGATCCGCGCGCCCGCCGCGCCTATGTGGTGGTCGAGGGGGACACACCGGAACTGACCCGCCAACGAGTCGCCAAGGCACGGGAGGACCTTGTCACCGATGTCAGGCCGCCCAGCCGATGACGCGCACCCGGTAGTTGTGTTTTCCTTCTGAACGAAGCGAAGGCACGGGGGACGGACCACGAGACCGAACATGCCTGGTGCATGTGCCGCGAGAGATGATCTACTCTCGCGGCGACGTGAGTGCGGTCCCCTCGCTGACCGGGGGGAGCTAGGATGCGGGCCACTACATCAAGACATATGCGGGACGACGCGGACGCCAGGCCGGAATTCTCCGTTCTGGGATCGCTCGAAGTACGTTGCGGCAGCGAAGTGGTGCCCGTCAACGGAGCGCTGCAACGGCGCGTCCTCGCGATGCTGCTCCTGGAGGCCGGGCGCGTCGTGCCGGTCTCCCGGCTGGTGGCGGCCGCGTGGAACGAGGAACCGCCGGACAGCGCCGAGCACCAGGTGCGCAAGACGGTCGCCAAACTGCGTGGTCGCATTCCGTACGGCCCCGACATCATCGTCACCGACGGGCCCGGATACCGCGCGGACGTCGACACCGACCGGCTCGACCTGCTGCGCTACCAGAAACTGCTGCGCCAGGCCAGGGAATCCCTCGACGCGGGGGAGGCGGAGCAGGCCGCCACCCGGCTGCGCGAGGCGCTGGCGCTGTGGCGGGGGCCCGTGCTCTCCGGTTCCGCGGGACGCGTCGTCGACGCCGCCTCGACCGCCCTCGAGGAGCAGCGGCTGACCGCCGCCGAGCAGCTCTACGACCTGTGCATCGACGCGGGCGAGGCCGCCGAGGTCACCAGTGAGCTGCGCGCCCTCGTCGACGAGCACCCGCTGCGCGAGACGCTGCGCTGCCGGCTGATGCTCGCCCTCTACCACTCCGGGCAGCAGGCCGCCGCGCTCGACGAGTTCGCCCGCGCCCGCGCCCACCTCGCGGACGAACTGGGCATCGACCCCGGCACCGAGCTGACCGCGCTGCACGAGCGCATCCTGCGCCAGGACCCGGCGCTCACCCGCCCGGGGCGCGCCGTCGCCCGTCTCCCGCACCAGACGACGGAGGCCCCGCACGCGCTGCCGTTCGACGTGCCCGACTTCTCCGGCCGCGGCTCCGAGCTGGAGTGGATCTGCGACGCGGCCCGGCGCGCCCCGGAAGGCTCGCCGACGATCCTCGCCCTGGACGGCATGGGCGGCGGCGGCAAGACGGCACTCGCCATCCGGGCCGCCCACGAACTGGCCGAGCGGTATCCGAACGGCAGCCTCTTCATCGACCTGCACGGCTTCACACCGGGCCAGACACCGCTCAGCGCCTTCCACGCGCAAGGAGACCTGCTCGCCGCCGCCGGCATCCCCAGCGAGGAGATCCCCACGGTGCCCGCGGGGCGCGCCGCGCGGTGGCAGTCGTACATGCGGGGCCGCCGCATGCTGCTCGTCCTGGACAACGCCGCCTCGTCCGAGCAGGTGCGGGCGCTGATCCCCGCCTCGTCCGACAGCCTGGTCCTGATCACGAGCCGCCCGCGCCTGACCGGTCTCGACGGGGGCGAATGGCTCTCCGTGGGCGCCCTTCCGGAGCTGGACAGCCACCGGCTGCTGCGCAAGACCCTCGGCGCCGAACGCGTCGAGAAGGAGCCGGACGCGGCCGTCGAGCTGCTGCGGCTGTGCGGCGGACTCCCTCTCGCGGTGCGGATCGCGGCCGCCCGGCTGGCGAACAGGCCGCACTGGACCGTGCAGCGGCTCGTCGAACGGCTGCGGGACCACGACCGGCGCCTTGACGAACTCACCAGCGAGGGCCGGGGGGTCGCGGGCGCGCTCCTGCTGTCGTACCAGTCGATGCCCCGCGACCAGCAGACGGCCTTCCGGCTCCTCGGTCACCATCCGGGACGCTATCTGGACACCTCGGAAGCCGCCGCGCTGTGGGACACCGATGTCCTGACGGCCGAGGACGTGCTGGAGGAGCTGGTCGACGTACGCCTCCTCGAGGCCAGGGAGCGCGGGGTGTACGCCCTGCACGATCTGGTGCGCAGCTTTGTGCAGCGGGTCGCGCAGGGGCAGCAGGCGCCGGAGGACGGGCAGGCGGTGCGGCGGCTCCTCGACCACTACCTGGCCACGGCCGAGAGCGCGTGCGACAAGCTCTTTCCCGGGCGGCGACGCTTCGGGGACGGCGAGGGGGACGGTGAGGGCGCGGGCCAAGCCCGCGACGGGTTCGACCACCACGACAAGGCGCTCCACTGGCTCGACCAGCACCGCGACAGTCTGCTGGCGGCGGTGGACGCCGCGTACGACGGGGGGCTGCTGTGGCACGCCGCGCGGCTCCCGCGCGAGCTGGGCTTCCACTCCAGCATCCGCGGTTACGACGCGAGTGCGAACGCGGCCCTGGAGAAGGGCGTCAGCGCGTCGCGGCAGCTCGGGGACCGGCCGCTGACCCGGCTCAACCTGATGAACCTGGCCATGGGCAAATGGCGGCTCGGCCAGCTGCGCGACGCCGTCGCCCGGCTGGAGGAGGCGGTGGAGCTCTCCCGGCGGATGAAGGACGTGCAGAGCGAGGCGGAGTGCCGGGCCCGCCTCGGCCAGGCGTGCAGCAGCATGGGCGAGCTGGAACGGGCGCTGCGGCTGTGCCAGGAGGCCAACGCGTGCGCACAGCAGCTCGGCTTCACCCGGCTCGACGGCTCGTCGCTGAGCACGCTGAGCCAGGTCCAGGTGCGGCTCGGCCGGTTCGAGGAGGCGGCTCAGTCGGCGGGGCGGGCGGTCGACATCTTCAACTCGATCGAGGAGATCCAGCTCTCCGTCGACGCGCTGAGCAACCTCTCGCAGGCGATCGAGGGCCTTGGCCGCTTCGAGGAGGCGCTCGGCTGGGCCGACGCGGCACTGGAACGGTGTCAGCGCATGAGCATGCCCTCCGTGCTGCCGCTCGTCCTCGCCCGCAGGGCCGATGTGCTGGTGCGCATGGGCGAGCTCGACGAGGCGTCGGAGAGCGCGGGCCACGCGCTGGCCAAGGCGACCAGCAGCACCGACGACATCCACCGCGCCACCGTGCACCTCTCGGTCGGGCGCGTGCGGTACGCGCAGGGGGAGCTGGAGCTGGCGCGGGCCCAGCAGCTGCTGGCGCACGAGATCGCCTGCCGCATGGAGCTGCGCTACGACGAGGCGTGCGCGCTGTGGGGCCTCGCCCGTACCGCCGAGGCCCAGGGACACGAGCAGACGGCCCGCAGACACCGCTCGGTGGCGGACAACCTCTTCCACCTCATGAACGTGCCGGAGACCGCGCGGTGAGTGCCCCGCGCCGGGCGGTGCGCGGCGCGGGGATCGGGCGGGTGTCCAGAAGGGAACGGGCCGGGAAGGCAAGTCGGGAGCATCAGCGGAGTCGAAAAGGCCGCCGGCCCTTCCAAAGGAGCTTCTTCATGCGCGTCACCGCTATCGCCGCCTCCGTCCTCGCTCTCGGCGCAGTTTTCGGGGGCATCACGGCCTCCGCCGACGCGCAGGAGACGGTCGGGCAGCGTACCGCCGCCGTCGCCCCCGCGACGCACGTCGTGCTCGCGGCGGACGCGGCCGTTCCCGCGCCGCGCGGCAACAACGGCAACGGCTGAGCCGGTGGGCCGCGGCCACCGGTCGCGGCCCACCGGTCGATGAGGCCGAACAGGCGCCTTCCGGGGCGAGTCTCGCGAAATCCGCGCGCCGCGATCCCGTACATGACAGCGAGGCTTCTACCCATCCTTACCGGGGGAACACAATGACCATTCGGGTGCTCATCTGTGACCAGCTGCCCGTGATCGCGGACGGTCTGAAGACCATCCTGGACGCGGTGCCGGACATCGACGTGATCGGTACGACCCACAACGGCATGGAAGCCATCGTTCTCGTGCGCACCACGCGGCCCGATGTCGTGGTCACGGACCTGAACCTCCAGACCATCTCCGGCATCGAGCTGATCCGCAGGCTCGGCAAGGAGGACGAGCCGCCCAACGTCGTCGTGTTCACCGCCTCCGACGCCGACAAGACGGTCAGCGACGTGCTGCACGCCGGTGCGAGCTGTCTGCTCGGCAAGGACGCGAGCCCGCAGGAGCTGATCACCGCGATCCAGGCGGCGGCCGCCGGGCAGACCATGCTGGCGCCGAACATCGCCCAGCGCCTCGTCACCTGGTTCCGCGCGCAGCCGGAGCCCCAGGAGGCCGTGATGTGCCCGGAGGTGACCGAACTGACCCCGCGCGAGCGGGAAGTGACCAGGATGGTGGCGCGGGGCATGTCCACCGAGGAGGTGGCCCGCGAACTGATCATCGGCGAGGCCACGGTCCGTACGCACCTGTACCGCGTACGCACCAAGCTCGGCGTCCGGGACCGCGCCGAGCTGGTCTCCCTTGCCTACCGCACCGGCCTCATCCACTCGGCGGGCGAACCCCTCGCCGACGAACGGCTGGTGCACCAGAGGGGCCTGCGCGCCAGCTGACCCCTACGGCCGGGCCGTCGCCGCCACCGGAAGCTTTGCTCCGGTGGTGGCGTGTCGGGCTGTGTGGACGCGGTCGGCGCCGACGATGCGCCACAGTGCGGCGGGGTCGCCGTAGCGGGCGGACTCGGCGGCGGCCAGCCGGAAGTAGCGGTGCAGGCCCAGCTCCGTCGTCATCGCGCGGACCCCGCAGCTCTGCATGCTCACCCGCACCACGTCGCGGGCCGTCTCGGCGGCCATCGCCAGCGCCATCACCGGCGCGGTGCCCACGGCGTCCGGCTCGGAGTCGACAAGCCACGCTCCCCGGTACACCGCCGCCCTCGTCGCCCGCAACGCCACCATGGCCCGCGCCAACGGGAAGGCGACCGCGGGCAGATCACGCAGCCTGGTGCCGAACTGCCGCCGGAAACCGGCGTACTCCACTGCCACCTGGTGCGCGCCGTCGGCGATGCCCAGCAGATAGGCGGCCTGCCGCAGCCGCGCCCGCGCGAGCGGACCCGTGGGCGACTCGTCCAGCGCCCCGACCACGTCCGCCGCCCTGACCGGCGTGGCCGCGAACCGGACGACCGGCGGCCAGCACCTGGCCTCCACGGCGACACCCCTCGTCCCGCGCGCCACCGCGACGAGCACCGGCCCCGCGTCCGTCCTGGTCGCCACCAGGAACGCCCCGGCGCCCACGTCGTCGACGGTGGCCGCGCCGGTCAGCTCCCAGCCGCCCGCGCGCGGGGCCGCAGTGACCCCGCCGCCAATAGGCAGCGCCTCAAAACCGGCAAGCGCCGCGCCCGCCGGGGCGTCCAGGCCGGCCGTCAGCGCGTCGGCCCGGTAGGGGTTCCCGCGTGCCGCGCGGCCCAGCTCCTCGCTGACGACCACGCCGGCCGTAAGACCGAGGCCGAGGCCGCCCTCGGAGGCCGGGCGTTCGAAGTCGGCCGCTTCCAGCGCGTCGAGAACAGTCCGGGCGGGCCCGCGGGCACCGTCGGTCACCGGCGCGCCGTGCAGCTCCATCAGGGCGGGGACGCCCGCCAGGCCCGTACGCAACGCCTTGCGCAGCTGGACGACGAGCGGATCGGGGGTGGGGTGCATGTCAGTGCTCTTCCTGTCCGATGGAGTCGAACGCGGCGGCCATGATCTGGAGCATCACCTCGGAGGTGCCCGCCGACAGCGTGAGCCCCGGCGCCTCCCGGTGGGCGGAGTCCAGGGTCAGGGCCGCCCTGGTGCGGTCCGCCCGCTGCTCGGGGCTCGGGATGTCGGTGGCCCACGCCGCGATGGCCTGGGCGAGTTCACTGCTGTGGTACTTGGCGACGGCCGTGGAGACCTGGTCGACCTGGTCCGAGGCGAGCCCGGAGAGTACTTCCCAGGCGAGGACGTGGTCGGCGGTGAGCGCGCCGTGCCAGCGGCCGATCTGTTCCAGCCGCGCGTCGACAGGGGCGCCGAGACGGTCGTCGTGCGCGGAGTCCGGCTCGCGGTCGAGCAGCGCCTCCAGCGCGGCGTCGAGCCAGTGCTCCGCTTTGAGGAAGTAGTCGAGGCCGGTGCGCTCGATGGCCAGTGCCTCGTTGAGCAGCGGCCATCCCTCGTCGCGCGGCCCGATGAGGTCGTCGCCCGAGACCGGCACCGCGTCCAGGTCCACCCGGTGGAAGTGCTCGTCGCCGACGCCGGGGATCACCGACACCGTCACCCCGGGCGCACCCAGGTCGACCAGGAACAGGCTGATCCCCTGGTACTTCCCGGCACCCGGCGTCGTACGGGCCGCACAGAGCCCGTAGTCGACGAACCGCGTCTTGAGGCTGAACACCTTCGTGCCGGTGATGCGGTAGCCACTGCCGTCACCGTCGAGGTCGGGTTCGGCCACGGCACGCAGCGCGCCGAGGTCCGACGCCGCGTCCGGCTCGGTGTAGAGCACCGAGGCGAAACGCTCGCCGCGGGCGATCGCGGGCAGATGCCGCCGCCGCTGCTCGTCGCTGCCCGCCATCAGCAGGAACTGCCCGACGATCTGGATGGTGTTGACGTGCAGGGTGTCCGGCACCCCCGCCCGCACCAGCTCCTCGGCGACGATCGCCGCGTCGGTGAGCGGACGGCCCTCACCGCCGTACTCGACGGGCCAGTGCACGGCGAGCAGCCCGAGCCCGCCCAGCAGGCGGTAGAGGGGACGCGCGTCCGGCTCGACGCCGTCCGCGCCGGTGGCCGCCGCCGCGGCGGCCTGCACCTCGGGGGAGCGCAGCCTGGCGCGCACGTCCGCCCGGAACCGCTGTTGATCCTCGGTGAATCCGAACCGCATCTACGTCTCCTCAGAGGCGAGCGTCTCTTCGATCGCCGCGACCACCCGGCTCAACGCCGGTTCTGTGAACAGGGTGTAGTGGTCGGCGGGCACGCTTCCGGCCCGGAAGGGGCCCGTGCACACCGTGCGCCACTGCTCCTCCATGGCGGGGTGGGGCGAGGCGGTGAGCACCGTGACCGGCCCGCCGTACGGGGCCGGCGGGCGGTACGCCTGCATCGACAGGGCGCAGGACCGGAAGGTCTCGAAGCGGGAGGTCAACTCCTGCTCGGTCAGCTCCAGTTCGACGCCGAGACCCTTCAGGGTCTGCCCGACGTCGGCCTCCCCGGCGGCCGGGTCGTCGAGCACCGCGCGCACCTCCGGGCCGTCCCGCCCCGTCAGCCTGGCGACGTCGTGCACGAACCGCTGCCGCACCGTCGGCTCGTCCAGGGGGACGGTGTCCTCGTCGTAGGCGGCGTCCAGCAGGATCACCGGCGGCCGCTGCCCGGTCGTACGCTCGATCTGCCGGGCGACCTCGAAGGCGAGGACGCCGCCGTAGGACCAGCCGGCCAGGCAGCACGACTCCGGCAGACCGCTCTGGGTCAGGGAGCGCGCGATCCTGGCGGCGGTCGCCGCCATCGCCTCGTGCGGGGCCACGGCCGCGTCCCGCGGGTCGGCGGCGAAACCCGTCACGCCGATGTCCCCGCGCAGGGCCCTGGACAACGGGATGTAGCAGAACAGTTCGCCGCCCGAGGGATGCAACAGGATGACCTGGGCGGGGCCCGCGGCACGCATCACCACCGGCGGCCGGTCGGCGTCCTTCGAAGCGGCCGAAGCGGCCGGAGTGGCCGCCTGCCCCGACAGGCTCTCCAGCGCGTCGAGCGCATCTCCGTCGTCACTCCGCGCGGCACGCGCCGCGTCGATGGTGGCGGCCAGGTGCGAGACGGTCGGCGAGGCGAAGAAGTCGCCGAGCGCGATCTCCACCCCGAACCTGCGGTTGATCGCCGACATCAGCTGGACGGCCTGGAGGCTGTTGCCGCCCGCGAGGAAGAAGTCGTCGCGCACGCCGATCCGGTCGTCGTGCAGCAGCGGGGCGAGCACGTCGTGCAGCAGCCGCCGTTCCGTCACCGTGAGCGACTCGTCGCTCGGACCCTCGCCCGTCCGGCTGAGGTCCGGCGCGGGCAGCCTGCGCCAGTCGACCTTGCCGCTGCTGGTGAGCGGCAGCTCGTCGAGGACGACGAAGTACGACGGGATCATGTACGACGGCAGGCGCGCGCCCAGATGCTCGCGCACCGCGGGCACCTGCTCCTCGGTGACCCCGGTCAGATAGCCGACCAGGTACTTGTCGCCGTTGTCGTCGGCCCGCGTGCGCACGCTGACCGGGCCGATGCCCTCGAAGCCGGTCAGCGCCGACTCCACCTCGCCCAGCTCGATCCGCAGCCCGCGGATCTTCACCTGCTGGTCGAGCCGGCCGAGGAAGACGAGCCGTCCGTCCGGCAGCCGCTTCACCAGGTCGCCGGTCCGGTAGAGCCGGCCGCCGGGCGCGGTGCCGAACGGGTCGGGGATGAACTTCTCCGCGGTCAGCTCGTCGCGGTCGAGGTAGCCGCGCGCGAGACCGCCGCCGCCGACCACCAGTTCGCCCGGCACGCCGACGGGCACCTGGCGCAGGTCGCGGTCGAGGACGTGCGCCACGTGGTTGGCCATGGGCAGGCCGATCGGCGGCGAGGTGTCCCAGGTGCCCGGGCACTCCTCCACGATCATCGTCACCGTGCATTCGGTCGGGCCGTAGCCGTTGAACAGCCGCCTGCCCGGGTTCCACCGGTTCACCAGCTCACCGCTGAACGCCTCGCCGCCGACGAACGCGATCCGCAGCTCGGTGAAGTTCTCGGGAGCGAGCAGGGGCATCACGGTCGGCGGCAGGTCGATCACGGTGATGCCGGCCTGTTCCATCAGCGCCTGCAACCGGTCGATGGACAGCCGCTCGTCGTCGGTCGCCAGACACAGGCGTGCGCCGGTCAGCAGCGCCGAGAACGTCTCGAAGACGGAGACGTCGAAGGTCGACGAGGCGAAGCCGAGCACCCGGTCGGCCGGTGTCAGCTCGAACAGGTCGCGCGTGGAGTCGATGAAGTTGACCACGCCCCGGTGTTCGAGCAGGACGCCCTTCGGCTTGCCGGTGCTGCCGGAGGTGTAGATGACATACGCGACATCGCCGGGCCCCGCCGCGAGCGGGGGATTCCCGCCGGGCAGCGCCGCCAGCTCGTCGCGGACGTCGTCCAGGGTCACGACGGGCACGTCGGCCTCGGCCACGGTCCTGCCCGTGTCGGCGTGGGCGATCACCGTGCGCAGCTGCGCGTCGGCGGCGATCTCCGCGACCCGCGCGGGCGGATGCGCGGGGTCGAGCGGCACATAGGCGGCGCCGGTCTTGAGCACCGCGAGGATCGAGGTGGGCACGTCCACGTTCCTGCGCAGACAGAGGCCGACCCGCATGCCGGGTCCGACGCCGCGCTCGCGCAGCAGGGCGGCGAGCCGGTTCGCCCGGGTGTTGAGTTCGGCGTAGCTGGTGCCGACGCCGGTGACGACGACCGCCACACTGTCCGGGGCCTCGCGGACGCGCGCCTCGAACTCCGCCACGATGGTGGATTCACGGATCGGCCGCATCGGACCCTTGCTGACCTCGGCGAGGAATTCCTTGTCCGCGGGGCTCAGCACCTCGGCGGCGGACAGCGGGGTGTCCGGGGCCGCGGTCAGGGTGCGCAGCAGCCCGTCGTAGTGCCGGGCGAACCTGGCGACGCTGCACGCGTCGAACAGGTCGGTGTTGAACTCGACGCGCAGCACCGCGTCGGCGCCGGGGGCGGACTGCTCCGCCAGGCACCAGCTCATGTCGTACCGGGAGGTGCCGGTCGGGACGGTCTCGCGCCAGGTGTCGATGCCCGGCAGACCGGCCGTGGCGGGCGCGCTCTCCACGCCGAACACGATCTGGAAGACGGGGGAGCGCGACGGGTCGACGACCGGGTCCGCCGCGTCGATCAGCTTGTCGAGGGGCAGGCCGCCATGCTCGTACGCCTCGGCCGACACGCGCTTGACGCGCCGGACGAGGTCGCGGAAGGTCGGGTCGCCGGAGAGGTCCGCGCGCAGCACCCGCATGTCGGTGAAGAGGCCGACCACCGAGGCCAGGGCGGCGTGCGGACGGTTCGCGTCCGGCGAGCCGATCACCAGGTCGTCCAGGCCCGAGTAGCGGTGCAGCAGGGTGAAGAAGGCGGCGACGAGCACGTCGTACGGGTCCGCGTCCTCCGCGCGCGCCAGTGCCGCCGCCCGCTCCACGCCCTCGTGTCCGACGAGGAAGCTGGCGCCGTCACCCGCGAAGGTACGGGTGTCACCGCGCGGCCGGTCGGTCGGGAACTCCAGTACCTCGACACCGGCCAGCTTCTCCCGCCAGTACGCGGCCGCCCCGTCCAGGTCGCCGCCGCGCGAGCGCGCGCGCTGCCACGCCGCGTAGTCCGGGTACTGCACGGGAAGCTCGGGCAGCCGGGGCGCGTCGCCGTCGCGCGACGCCCGGTAGCACTCGGCGAGTTCACCGATCAGCACCTCGCGCGAGCGGGCGTCGCACACGAGGGGAGGCACGTCGAACACGAAGAGGTGGTCGTCCGGCGCTACCCTGATCAGCTGCGCGCGCCACACCGGCGCCCTGGTCAGGTCGGACGGCGTACCGCCGCGCCGCTCCACCAGCGTCCGCGCGGCGGCGAGCCGCTGCTCGTGGTCGGCGCCCTCGGCCTCGATCAGCGGCAGTTCGACCGGGACCTCGTCCACGACCACCTGCATCGGGCCGCCCTCGCGCTCCACGATCACGGTCCGCAGCGCGTCGTGCCGGGCCACCACCGCGGCCAGCGCCGAGCGCAGCGCGGGCACGTCGAGGCCGCCGCGCAGGCGCAGGCAGAGCGCGATTCCGGCGGCGGGGCTCTGTGGCGCCGGGCCGTCGATGAAGCGCAGGGTCTCCTGCGCGTACGACAGCGGCACCGGCCCCGTGTCCCCGCGCGGCGTCGGGCCGCGCCTCGCCGCGGCGTCCGCCTGCTCCCTCAGCCGCGCGAGGAACCGCGCGCGGCGCTCCGCGGGCAGCGCGGCGAGACGCTGGGTCATGTCGGTCACCTGAGGCTCCTTACGGGCGGCGGCGCGTCGGTCGCCCGGTCGTCCGGGCGCACGGGCAGGTGTGCCAACTCCGAGATGGCGATGGTCAGTACGTCGATGCCCCGCATGTAGTCCGAGAGCACGATGTGCTCGTCGTCGGCGTGGTCGAGGCTGCTGTCACCAGGGCCGTACGTCGCCATCGGGATGTCCCAGACCTCGGCGAGGGTGTTCATGTCCGAGGTGGCCGTCTTCACCACCAGGCGCGGCTGGGCGTGCAGCCGCCGGACGCCGGAGACCAGCGAGCGGACCACCGGGTCGGCGCGGCCCACCCGGCAGGCCGCCACGGAGTTGAGGACTTCGAGATTGCCGGCCGGCAGCCGCTCGCGCAGTCCGCGCACCAGCGCCTCGACGTCGAAGCCCGGCGGGATGCGGATGCTCAGGTCCGCCGTCGCCGAGGTCAGGTCGCCGTTGAGCTGGCACAGGGTCGCGCCCGGCTGGTCGAACACGCCGTGGCTCGCGTCGGGGCCGAGCAGTTCGACCAGCGTGTCCCAGCAGGCGACGGCCAGTTCGGACGCCTTCGGCACCGGGTTGCTCGGGTGGGTGGCGGGGCACTTGACGGTGTAGCGCAGATCGAGCTTGCCCTTGTAGCCGAGGACCACGCTCGACCAGCCGCTGGGCTCGCCGATGATCAGCGCGTCCGGCCGGTCGTGGGTGGCCCGGACCGCCATCGCGCCGCGCGAGCGCGGGGTCTCCTCCTCGACGACGCCGATCACCACGATCCGGCCGGGGAAGTCCACCGCGCCGGCCGCGGCGCAGATCATCGCCGCGAGCGGTCCCTTGGCGTCCACCGCGCCTCGGCCGTAGAGCCTGCCGTCCTCGGAGCGGACCGGGACATGGCCCGAGACCGTGTCCAGGTGGCCGAGGAGCATCAGGGTCGGTCCCGCACCCCGCTCGATCACGCCGATCACGTTGCCCACGCCGTCGATGTGCGCCTGGAAACCCAGGTCGGTCATCGTTTCGGCCAAGTAGTCGGCGAGCGCGCGCTCTTGGTAGGACGAGGAGGGGATCTCCAGCATCTTGCGCAGCAGTCCGGTGGCGTACGTCTCGGTGACGTTGCCCGACGATGTGAACGCCCAGTTCATCGTTGCGCTCGTTCCAGTAGGTGGTCGACGATGTGGTCCGCGACGTCGACCTGGTCGGCGAGCGCGGCTTGGAAACCGGAGAACTCCACCCGGTGGTTGACCTCCAGGACCAGCAGCCTGCCGTCGCGGTCCTCGATCAGATCGACACCGGCGATGTCGGCGCCGACGGCGGCGGCCGCGTCGAGGGAGAGCTTGGTGATCTCCGGTGTCACCTCGCACGGCAGGGCCTGCCCGCCCAGCGCCACATTGGTGCGCAGGGACTCGCCGGTGCGGTAGACGGCGCCGAGTACCCGGCCGCCGACCACGATCACCCTGATGTCCCGGTCGGGCTTCTCGATCAGCTCCTGTACGTACCCCAGGTGCGACTGCGGTCCTGGCAGCGCGGCGGCGTACTCCAGCACGCCTTCCGCGGCGGCCCGGTCGGGCAGCTGGACGATCAGCCGGCCCCACGAGCCGACCAGCGGTTTGATCAGCGCCGGGTAGCCGATGGTGTCCAGGGCGTCCAGCGCGGCCTGCGGGGTGAGGCCGAGCGCGGTGCGTGGTGTGGGCACCCCGGCGGCCTCCAGGGCCAGCGTGGAGCGCCACTTGTCGCCGCACACCTCGGTGGCGTCGGCGCTGTTGACCACGTCGACGCCGGCCGCGGCGAGGCAGCGGGCCGCGTACGCGGCGCGGACCTGGCCGATCTCCCGGTTCAGGGCGAGGCCCCAGGGCAGCTCGCGCCGCCCCGCCTGGAACCACTGCCGACGCGTGTCGACGTGGTCGAAGGGGACACCGCGCCGGTCGAACGCGTCGAACAGCCGTTTCTCGTCGGCGCCGACCCTGCTGGCGAGCACCGCGATCCTGCGGTCACCCGGGCGCTCTGGTGTCGCTGACACGTGACCTCCGTATTAGAACCACTGAATGGGCCGGTCGGTACCACCGGCCTGCCGCGTGAAAAGGAATCTACGAGCACACCGCAGCCGTGTGCGTCCGCGACAAGTTCATGTACGGCGACGCATCGCGTTGACTTTCAACCCCCCTGACTGCGAAGTCTGCTTACCCGTCCGCAGCCGTGCCCGTGCCACGCTTGAGCGGATTCGCATACCTGCCGCATTGGCTCACTGCGCGCTTTTCGTTCGGCTGTATCCAGCCGCGCCCGAGACGAGGGGGAAATCGTGGAACACACATCGGAGCGGATACCGGTGCTCGCTTTGTGGAGCGCGCCGCGCTGCCGCTCCACCGCTTTCATGCGGATGATGACGGAGCGGGGCGACCACGCCGTCGTGCACGAGCCGCTCTCCCGGGTCGTCGACTTCGGTGAGGTGGAGGTCGGCGACCAGGTCGCGCACTCCGAGCAGGAAGTGCTCGCGGAACTCCGCGCCATCGCGGCGCACAAGCCGGTGTTCTTCAAGGACACCACGGACTTCGCCTACCCGGCGCTCCTCGCCGACAAGGCCTTCCTCTCGGCCGCGACCCACACCTTCATCATCCGCGACCCGGCCGAGGCCATCGCCTCGCACCACGCGCTCAACCCGGAACTCGGCCGCGACGAGATCGGCTTCGCCCGGCTGTACGAGATCTTCACCGCGGTGCAGGACGCCACCGGGACCACGCCGGTCGTCATCGACTCCGACGACCTGCTCGACCGGCCGGCCGAGACCGTGCGGGCCTACTGCTCGGCGGTGGGCATCCCCTTCCTGCCGGACGCGCTGAGCTGGCAGCCGGGGATGCGCTCGGAGTGGCAGACGACCAGCAAGTGGCACAAGTCGACCAGCGAGACCTCCGGTTTCAAGCGCGGCTCGAGCGACGGCGCCGAGAAGGTCGCGGCCGACCCGGTGCTGCGCGGCTACCGCGACTACCACCAGCCGTACTACGAGAAGCTGCGCGCCGTCGCGCTGCGGCCGTCAGCGTGAACTCTGAATGAACGGGCTAGGTTCGGAATGCAGAACGGCTTTCCAGTGAGGTGGGTCACTTGACGGACATTTCGGTGTCCTCCGCCAGGACCGGTCTTTGCGACACGGTCGATATCTCCGGCCATCGCAACAACACGGCGATCTCCGCGTCCACGGAGACCAAAGCGGGGGCATTCAACGTATGGGGAAACTCGTTCGCGGCGGAATATCTGCCCGCGGGCGAGAGCATCGTCCACGTGGACGGTGTTCCCTTCGAGTTTCCTCCGGTCTGCGACGGACCGGACAACGTCCGCTGTGCCGGACAGTTCATCCGCGTACCCGAGGGCCGCTACGACTGGATCCACGTCCTCGCCGCGTCCGAGCGGCGCAGCGAGGAGACCGTCGAGCTGACCTTCGCCGACGGCTCGGTCGACCCGGAACCGCTGCGGGTCTCCGACTTCTGGGCGGCGCCCGCGTGGTTCGGCGAGGTCAAGGCGTTCGAGAGCCTTGTCATGCACTACCCGCACCACGTGCAGCGAGGCGTGCCCGCCGTCATGTGGGCGCAGCGCGTACCGGTCACCCGGCGCGCCGGCCTGACCGGCATCCTGCTGCCCCGCAACGTCGCCGTGCACGTCTTCGCGGTCACCCTCCAGCGGACGGAGTCCTGACATGACCGTCGACATGACGTCACGGACGTACATGATCACCGGGCCGGAGCCCGAGTGGTGGTACCGCGACCTCATCAGCTGCCTGCAGTCCACGTTCGGTTCGCTCCTGATACGGGAGGGCGCCGACCCGCTGGCCGTGCTCGGCGCGGGCTGGCGGTTCCTGCACCTGCCGGGCGACGTCAGGTCCGAGGAGTTCTACTACCCCTGCGCCCCCGACGAGTCCGGCGCCGCCGACCTCGGCACCGCGCTCGCCCCCCACCACCAGCTGCGTGCGCGCTGGTGGCAGCCGGCCGACGAGAACGACGTCTGGCGCGAGGTGCGCGAGACGCTTGCCGACAACCGGCTCGTCATCGCCGCCGTGGACAACTACCACCTGCCGTTCAGGCCCGCGTACGGAGACGTGCACGCCGCGCACCTCGTGGTGATCTACGGCCTGGACGAGACCCGCGGCGTGGTCTACGTCGCCGACGCGATGCCGCCCGCCTTCCGCGGCGCCGTCCCGATCGAGGAGTTCCTGCGCAGCTGGGGCTCGGCGAACCCGAACGACGTCCAGGACGCCTTCTTCAGCGACGCCCGCATCGGCAGGCGCTGCCTCGACGTCCGCCTCGAAGCGACGCCCGCGCCCCTCACGCCGGAACTGCTCGGCGGCTATCTGCGCACCGACAACGAAGGCTTCACCACGGCCACTTCGGCCCGCACCGGCCTCGCCGGATACGACGAGTTCGCCGCCGAACTCCGCGACCGGTGCCGGGCCGGGGACGCCGGAGCCCTGCGTGAGCTGTACCCGTTCGGCTGGGGCATGCAGGCGCAGGCCTCGCTCCACGGCGAGCTGCTGCGCCGCTGCGGCCGCCAGTGGGACGACCCGGCGCTGGCCGGGGCGGGCCGTGCGGTCGAGGCCGTCGCGCACGCCTGGACCGGACTGCGCTTCACCGGCGCGCACGGGCTCGACGACCCGCGCGCCGCCGCACCCGACATCGCGCACCACACCACGGTGCTGCGCGGCGCGTACGCGCGCGCGGTCGACGCCGTCGGCGCCGTGGCGGCGCGACTGTGACCGTGTGGAGCGAGCGGACCGTGTGCGGACCGACCGACGTGACCCTGTGCGTGACCCTGTGGAGGGGAGTTCGATGAGCAAGCTGGCAGCGTTCGGCGGCACGGCCACCGTGCCGAAACACCGGCGCCATGTGCAGTGGCCGTTGGTCGAGGACGAGGACCGCAAGGCCGTCCTCGACGCGCTCGACGGCGCGAGAATGGTCTCCGACACCGACGGCGTGAACTCGGTGTCCGTCCTTGAGGAGAAGTGGGCCACCCGCTTCGGCCACGAGCACTGCGTCGCGGTCTCCAACGGCACCGCGGCCCTCTCCCTCGCCCTCGCCGCGCTCGGCGTCGGACCGGGCGACGAGGTGATCGTGCCCGCGCTCAGCTTCATCGCCACCGGGCTCGCCCCCGTGCACCAGATGGCCGTCCCCGTCTTCGCCGACATCGACCCGGTCACCTTCAACATCGACCCGGACGACATCGAGCGCCGGATCACCCCCCGTACCAAGGCGATCATCCCCGTCCACCTGCACGGCGCCCCCGCCGACATGGACCGGATCACCGAGATCGCGCGCAAGCACGGCCTCGCCGTCGTCGAGGACGCCGCGCAGGCCCCCGGCGCGACCCACCGCGGCCGGCCGGTCGGCGCGCTCGGCGACGCGGGCGCCTTCAGCCTCCAGGTCAGCAAGAACATCCCGACCTGCGGCGAGGGCGGCCTGCTCGTCACCCGCCACGCCGAGCTCGCCGAGGCGATGCGCCGCGGCAGACAGTTCGGCGAGGTGATCGAGAGCGGCCGCGAGCGCGACTACGTCTCGTACGGCCTGGGCTGGAACCACAAGATCAACGCCCTCCAGGCCGCGTTCACCAACGCGCAGCTCGACCGCTTCGACGGCTACGAGCAGGCCCGGCAGCACAACGTCACCGAGTTCCTCGGGCGCCTCGCCGAGCTGCCCGGACTGCGGGTGCCGACCGCGCTGCCGGACACCACCCACGCCTGGCACATCCTGCGCTTCCGCTTCGACCGGGCCGCGTTCGGCCTGGACGGCGTGCGCCCCGAGGCGTTGCGCTCGGCGCTGCGGCGGCTGCTGCGCGCCGAGGGCGTACCGATGTCGCAGTACCAGCTGATGCCGCTGCCCGACCAGAAGGTCTTCGTGGACCGCGCCGGCTTCGGCTCGGGCTACCCGTGGTCGGTGACCGGCGCGCCCGGCACCACCGCGGGCGAGGGCTACTCGGTGACCCGCGCGGTCATCGCCGACTCCCTGACCATCCAGAAGCGCCATCTGCACCCGGGGGCGGGCGAACTGCTCGGCCTCTACGCGGACGCCTTCGAAAAGGTGTGGGCCAACCGCGACATGGTGGCCACGCTCGCCAAGGCGGCGTCATGACCGTCGCCCAGGTCCTCGAGCGGGACACACTCGACACGGTCGCCGCACGCATCCGCGCACACGTCGTCGACATGTGCGCGGGGCCCGAGGGCGGCCACCTCGGCGGCGCCTTCTCCTGCGCCGACGTGCTGACCGCGCTGTACTTCTCGGTCCTGAACGTGGACCCGGAGCGCCCGGACGACCCGGACCGCGACCGCTTCCTGCTCAGCAAGGGCCACGCCGCCGTCGGCCTGTACGCGACGCTGGCCGAGCGGGGCTTCTTCCCCACCGAGGAACTCGCCGGATACGGCCGCCCCGGCAGCAGGCTGATGGGCCACCCGGTGCGCGCGGTGCCCGGGGTGGAGATGCCGACCGGGTCGCTCGGCCACGGGCTCGCCCTTGGCTGCGGGTTCGCGCTTGCCGCCCGGTACGCGGGCAGCGCCTCGCGCAGCTTCGTCCTGCTCGGCGACGGCGAACTCCAGGAGGGCTCGGTGTGGGAGGCGGCCATCGCGGCCGCGTCACTGAAACTGGACCGCCTGGTCGCGGTGGTGGACCGCAACGGCCTCCAGCTGACCGGCGCCACCGACGGCATCGCCCCGATGGAACCGCTCGCCGACCGCTGGCGCAGCTTCGGCTGGGCCGTGCGCGACGTGGACGGCCATGACCCGGACGAGCTGGCGGAGCACCTGGGCGCCACGCCGTGGGAGCCGGGCAAACCGAGCGTGCTGATCGCCCGCACGGTCAAGGGCCAGGGCCTGCCGTTCCTGGAGGGCCGCAGCTCCAGCCATTACGTGACCCTCTCGCCACGCAACCACGCACGGGCGGTCCGCGCCCTACGAGCCACGGAGGCCGCAGAATGAGCCGCGCGACCCGAGAGGCCTACCGGGACAGCCTGCTGCCGCTCCTGCGGCGGCACCCCGAGCTGATGTGCCTGGACTCCGACACCGGCCTGTTCAACGCGGAGTACGCCGCGACCGCCGGCGACCAGTACCTCAACCTCGGTATCGCCGAGCAGAACCTGATGGGCGTGGCCGCCGGGATGGCCGCGTGCGGGCGGATCCCGTTCGTCAACACGATGGCCGCCTTCGCCACCTCCCGGGCGCTGGAGGCCATCAAGATCGACATCGCCTACAACCGGCTGCCGGTCCGCATCATGGCCACCCACGGCGGCCTCGCCGCGGGCCACCTCGGCCCGACCCACCAGGCCCTGGAAGACCTCGCGGTGATGCGCGTACTGCCCGGGATGACCGTGGTCGTACCCGCTGACGCCGCCGCCACGGAAGCGTTCGTCGAGCAGAGCGTGAGCCTGCCGGGACCGCTCTACGTCCGGCTCGGCCGCAAGCCCACCCCGGCGCTGCCCGCGGCGCCGCCGCCGGTCATCGGGCAGGCGCAGACGCTGCGGCAGGGCGGCGACGTGGTGCTCGCGAGCTGTGGTCCGTACCCCGTGCTCGCGTGTCTCGCCGCGGCGGACGCCCTGGCCGGACACGGCATCGAGGCCACGGTGCTGAACATGCACACGCTGCGGCCCTTCGACACCGAGACGCTGGTGGCCGCCGCACGGCCGGCCTCGCTCGTGGTGACGCTGGAGGAGCACTGGCGCAGCGGCGGCCTGGGCGGCGCGGTCGCCGAGGCACTGTCGGAGGCGGCGCCCACCCGGGTGGTGCGGCTCGGCATGCCGGATCAGTTCGTCAGCGAGGTGGGCAACCAGGAGCACCTGGTCGCGCACTACGACCTCACCGCGGAGCGGGTCGTGCGGGAGGTGCGGGCCGCTCTCGACGGGGCGGGATCGCCGGCCGGTTCCCCGGTCGCTTCTCTCGCCGGTTCTCTGGCCGGTTCGCTGGGCTGACGACAACGACCAAGCGGGCCACCCTCGATTCGAGGGTGGCCCGCAGTGGTGTGTGCGAGGTGCTTCAGGCGCTGGGCGGAGGCACGATGCGGTAGTCGAGCGTGCCGATGACGGCCGCCACCCGCTCGCGCAGCTCGCGCACGGAATCGGCGGTGACCGTGAAGCCGAGGAAGAAGTTCTCCTGCTCCAGGTTGCTGACCTGGTAGCCGTTGACGACGTCCGCGTCGCCGACGCCGGGCAGCGCCCGCAGGTCGTCCGCGCCGGTGCGGATCTCGACGGTGCCCAGCTCGTCGGCCTCCACATAGACCAGGCCGGTGACCGGCAGGTCGGGGACCGGCTCCAGCTCCGCCGGGTCGAGGGTGTACTCGCCAAGGGACATGGAGAGGAACGCGTCGATCGGGTCGATCCCGCCGGGCCCGTGGACCGCCGGGAAGTGCATGCCGCGACCGGGCCGGGGGTTGATCTCCACCAGCTCGGTCCGGCCGTCCTCGGTGGTCCGGCCCTCGACGTGCAGCCAGAGCTGGTCGAGGCGGAGGTCGGCGCAGAGCGCGCTGACCGCCTCGCTGAGCACCCGTACGCCTTCGCGGATGTGCTCCCGCTGGGGCGGATGGAGGTTGATCCCCGCGTCGTGGTGCCTGGTCTCGTCCAGGTCGGGCTTCTCGCCCGCGAGTATCGGGTGGAAGCGTCCGGCGACGACGGGCCCGTCCACGGTGTACTCGGTACCGGGCAGGTACTCCTCGACGATCAAATCGATCCCGGCGAGACCGAGTTCGGTGAGGCGGCCCTGGTAGGCGAGGAGATCGTCGGGCCCGTCGACCCGGCTGACGAGCCGCGAGGCCCCGGACTCACCCGAGGGCTTGATGATGGCGGGGAAGAAGTCCGCCTCCGCCGGATCGTCACAGAAGCGCATGCCGGAGAGACCGAGGTCCCGCATGCGCTCCCGGACCAGCGTCTTGCTGAGCAGCACCTTGCGGCCGGGGTCGGCACCCGGCAGGCCGTAGTGCGCGGCGATCCCGATCTGCCAGGGCATGAGCACTTCGAGCAGGTTGACGACGGCGACGGGTTCGATGCCCCGCCCGTCGAGCCGGGCGGCCAGCGTGGACAGATCCTCGCTGTCCCAGTCCAGCAGGACATGGTCGTCGCACAGGTCGCGGTTGCGGTCGTCGGGCAGATCGGAGATCAGCACCGGACACAGACCGCGGGCGCGCAGCCTTTCGACGGCCGGGGCCACCCCGCCGGCATTCCATTTGGAGAGGATGAGTACGGATTTCAAGCCGCTGCCTCCAGGGCTGAATTCAGGGGCGGGAGCTGTTGTCGTACAGATGGTCCTGTTCGATCTGCCGCAGCTTCTGGTAGTCGGCGAGGAGCTGCGCCGGATCGTCGGAGATGAGGAACACGTATCCGGGCTGCGTGGCCACATCGATCGTCCGGGCGATCGGCTGCCCCTCCGAATGCCGCATCACGGTGAAGACGTGGGACGGCAGCGCGCGGATGGCGGCCATCGCCTCGTGGGAGGGGATGACGCCGCGCTCCAGCGGATTGATGAGATGGACGAAGCGGTGGTGCTGGAGCAGCTGGTACGCGGTGGTGGGCAGGCGGTCGAACTGCTCCGGTTCCGCCACGGAGAGCGCCAGCATCTCCACCTGGTTGGTGCCGAAACAGCGGTTGTTGATCTCGAGGACCTGGCCGCCGCCCATGCGGGCCGCACTCTCCACGAGCACCGGGCCCCTGGCGGTCATCATGACCTCGGTGTGTCCGGCCGCGTTGCGCACCTCCAGGGCGTCGAGCACCTGGTGGGTGTACGTCTCCAGCTCCCTGGCGACCGGATCGTCGGGGGAGAGCGGCTCGTTGTAGTCGTAGATGATGTTGCCGCCGGGGAGCCTGAGCTTGTAGTAGCGCCAGATCTCGACGGTGTGGTGCCCGCCGTCACGGCTGACGGTGTTGACGAAGTACTCGTCGCCCTCCAGGAACTCCTGGGCGAGCACCGTGGTGTTCGGCATTCCGTGGCGGTCGGTGCTGTTCAGGATCGTCTCGTGGACGGTGCGGATCTGCTCCGGGGAGGAGCACGCCACCACGTTGTCCGTGCTGGAGCTCGCGACCGGCTTCAGGATGACCGGATAGCCCACGGTCGCCTCTGCCCACGCGATGATCTCCTCGACATCGGTCGAGACCATGCTGGCCGCGTGCGGCAGGCCGGCGTCGCGCAGGGCGAGGGCCATCTCGAACTTGTTGCGGCGGGCGGTCGGGCGGCTCATGCCGTTGCCCGGGGTGCCGAGTTCGGCGGAGAGCTGGTCGGCGAGTTCGACGCCCGCTTCCTGCCCGGCGATCACATGGGTGACCTCGTGCCGGCGCAGCACGGACGCGGTGGCCTCGACGTCGCCGAAGTGCCGGACGTCGTCGACGAAGGTCCCGGGGGAGCCGGTCAGGAGGACGTCCGGATGGGGTGATCGGACGTGCACGCACTCGATGCCGTACTGGTCGAGCACGGCGGGCAGGAGGCCCCCTGTCGAGTAGGCGTCGACAATCGCCACGCGCTTCGTTCGTGTACCGAGGTTCGTCGGCATCGTCAGCCACTTCCCTTCTGGGTTGGGTCGGCCGGGGGTTAGAGGGGGTGGAGGC
>NZ_WMBF01000496.1:0-4523 GCF_019400875.1 Streptomyces anatolicus
GCCCACCTACCCCTTCCAGCACCAGCACTACTGGCTGGAGACGACCGCTGCCGCGGGGGACGCGGGCGCGACCGGACAGGCGGCGGTCGAACACCCCCTGCTCGGGGCGGCGGTGGAGCTTGCCGGGACGGATGTCACCGTGCTGACCGGCCGGCTGTCGTCGCGAACACACGACTGGCTCGTCGACCACGCGGTCTCCGACACCGTTCTGCTGCCCGGCACGGCCTTCGTCGAGATGGCGCTCCGCGCGGGCGACGAGGTGGGCGGCGACCACCTGGAGGAACTCACCCTGCGGGCGCCGCTCGTCCTCTCCGCGACCGACGCCGTCCAGCTGCGGGTCGAGGTGGGCGAGGCCGACGACGCCGGACGGCGCCCCGTGCACGTCTACTCCCGACCCGACGGCGAGGGGACGGGTGTGCCCTGGACCTGCCATGCCGCGGGTGCGCTCACCTCGGGGGGTCCCGCGACGTCCGCGTGGGCTCCGCGGGTGTGGCCCCCGGTGGGCGCGGTGCCGGTGGACATCGACGGGCTCTACCCGTCGCTGACCGCCCTCGGCTACCAGTACGGCCCCGCCTTCCAGGGAGTGCGGGCGATGTGGAAGCACGGGGACGAGGTGTACGCCGAGGTGGTGCTGGCGCCGGAGCGGCACACCGAGGCCACCGCCTTCGGCATCCACCCCGCGCTGCTCGACGCGGCCCTGCACGCCGGGCTCACCCCGGCCGGCCCGGGGGCCGAGCGGGAAACGGAGCCGCCGAGGCTGCCGTTCGTGTGGTCCGACGTACGGCTGTACGCGACCGGTGCCACGCACGTGCGGGTGCGGCTGACCCCGACCGGCCACGACACCCTCGCGGTGCGGGTAGCCGACACCGAGGGCGCGCCGGTCGCCTCGGTCGGTTCGTTGGCGATGCGTCCCGTCGACCCCGCGAAGCTGGACGGGGCGCGGGGCGGACGCCACGACGCGTTGTTCCGCATGGAATGGGTGCCGGTGAGCCCGCCCGCGCGGGATGCCGAGCAACCCCCTGCCGGCCCGTGGGCGCTGGTGGGTGACGACGGACTCGGGCTGGGTGCCGTCCTGGACGGCGCGCGAGTGCGACCGTACGCGGACCTGTCCGAACTCAGCGGCGCGTTCCAGGAACTCGCCGCCACCGACTCCCGACCCGGACTCGTCCTCGCCTGCCAACTGCCCGACGACGCCACAGCCCTGACCGAGGACACCACCGACGCCGAGGACGCCGGCCAGGCCGGGAACGCCCCCTCCGGTGCCCCCGCCGCCGCTCGCGCCGCACTCCTCAAGGCGCTCTCCCTGGTGCGGTCATGGCTCGCCGACGAACGGTTCGCCGACACCCGGCTGGTGCTGATCACCCGTGGCGCGGTGGCGGCCGGCCCCGAGGAGCGGCCGGACCTCGCCTCCGCGCCGGTGTGGGGCCTGCTGCGTACCGCGCAGACGGAGAATCCGGACCGATTCGTCCTCCTCGACATCGACGAGGACGAGCGTTCCCTACGAGCCCTGCCCGCCGCGCTCGCGGGCGGGGAACCGCAGCTTGCGGTGCGCGGGGGCGCGGTCCTGGTGCCACGGCTCGTACGGGTCGCGGCCGATGGCGCACCGACTCCCTCGCGGGAGCGGACGGCGTGGGATCCCGAGGGCACGGTCCTCGTCACCGGCGGCACCGGCACGCTGGGCGGTCTGCTCACCCACCACCTGGCGGCCGAACACGGGGTGCGGCATCTGCTGCTGGTCAGCCGCCGTGGGCCCGAGGCCGCGGGCGCCGGGGAGCTGGTGGAGCGGCTGGCCGGGCTCGGCGCGACGGCCACGGCGGTGGCGTGCGACGTCGCCGACCCCGAGGCGCTCTCCGGCGTGCTGGCGGGGATACCGGCCGAGCATCCGCTGACCGCGGTCGTACACCTGGCGGGCGTCCTTGACGACGGCCTGGTCTCCTCACTGACACCCGAGCGGCTCGACGCGGTGCTGCGGCCCAAGGCGGACGCGGCATGGCACCTGCACCGGCTCACCCGGGACCGGGATCTGGCGGCGTTCGTCCTGTTCTCCTCGGTGATGGGCGCGCTCGGCGGCGCGGGGCAGGGCAACTACGCGGCGGCGAACGTCTACCTCGACGCGCTGGCCGCGCACCGAAGGGCCCAGGGACTCCCGGCCACCTCGCTGGCCTGGGGCCTGTGGGACCAGCGCAGCGACATGACGGGGGAGCTCGACCGGGCGGACCTGGCCCGGATGGCCAGGGTCGGCCTGACGCCCCTGCGGTCGCGGGAGGGCCTTGCCCTGTTCGACGCGGCCGTCGCTCTCGACGAGCCGACGCTCGTTCCCGCCCGCCTCGACACCGCGCGGCTCGCCCAGGGCGGCGGCGGACCGCTGCCCGCGGTGCTCGGCGCCCTGGTGCGTCCCCGTGCCGCCCGGCGTACGGCCGCGGCCGGTGCGGCGAGCGGTACCGGGGGCGGGGAGCGGTTCGCCGGGATGTCCGTGGCCGAGGCGGAGCGCGAGCTGACGGAGATGGTGCGCGCGCACGCCGCGACCGTCCTGGGGCACGCGACACCGGAGGCGGTCCGGCCGGACAGCGCCTTCAAGCAGCTCGGCTTCGACTCGCTGGCCTCCGTCGAGCTGCGCAACCACCTCAACGCCGCCACCGGTCTGCGCCTTTCGCCGACAGCGGTGTTCGACCATCCGACGCCGGCCGCGCTCGCCCGTCATCTGCGCGGCGCGCTGCTCGGGGAGACGGCGTCCGCCGCCGGGCCCGCGCTCGCGGCTGCCGCGTGGGACGAGCCGGTGGCCGTGGTGGGCCTCGGCTGCCGGCTTCCCGGCGGCGTGGGATCGCCCGAGGAGCTGTGGGACCTCGTCGCCTCCGGCAGTGAGGCGATCTCCGGGCTGCCGACGAACCGCGGCTGGGATGTCGCGGGCCTGTACGACGCCGATCCGGACCGGTCGGGCAAGAGCTACGTACGCGAGGCCGGATTCCTCTCCGACCCGGCGGCGTTCGACGCCCCGTTCTTCGAGATCAGCCCGCGCGAGGCGACCGCCATGGACCCCCAGCAGCGGCTCCTCCTGGAAGTCGCCTGGGAGGCGATCGAGCGGGCCGGCATCGACCCGACCACCCTGCGCGGCAGCCCGACCGGCGTCTTCGTCGGCGCCATGACCCAGGAGTACGGACCCCTGCTCCACGAGCCCGCCGAAGGGCTGGACGGCCTGCTGCTGACCGGCAAGATAGCCAGCGTGATCTCCGGCCGACTGGCCTACTTCCTCGGCCTCGAGGGTCCGGCGATCACCGTCGACACGGCGTGCTCGTCGTCGCTGGTGGCGTTGCACCAGGCGGCGCAGGCGCTGCGCCAGGGGGAGTGCACCCTCGCGGTCGCGGCCGGTGTGTCGGTGATGACCACGCCGGGTGTCTTCACCGAGTTGAGCAGGCAGCGCGGGCTGGCGGCGGACGGACGCATCAAGGCGTTCGCGGCCGCCGCCGACGGCACCGGCTGGGGCGAGGGCGCGGGCGTACTGCTGCTGGAACGCCTCTCGGACGCCCGGCGCAACGGACACCCCGTGCTCGCCGTCATCCGTGGCTCGGCCGTCAACCAGGACGGCGCGAGCAACGGCCTGACCGCCCCGCACGGCCCTTCGCAGGAACGCGTCATCCGCCAGGCCCTGGCCAACGCCCGCCTCACGCCGGACGAGGTCGACGTGGTCGAGGCCCACGGCACCGGCACCACCCTCGGTGACCCGATCGAGGCGAAGGCACTGCTCGCCACCTACGGTCAGGGCCGACCGGAGGAGAGGCCGCTGTGGCTGGGCTCGCTGAAGTCCAACATCGGCCACACCATGGCGGCTTCCGGGGCCGCCGGTGTGATCAAGATGGTGATGGCTCTGCGCAACGGCGTGCTGCCCAAGACGCTGCACGTGGACGAGCCGACCCCGCATGTCGACTGGTCGGTGGGCGCGGTGGAGCTACTGACCGAGAACCAGGCCTGGCCGGAGACCGACCGACCGCGGCGCGCGGGCATCTCGTCGTTCGGCATCAGCGGCACCAACGCGCACCTGGTGCTGGAACAGGCCCCGCAGGGCACGGAACAGGGCACCGAGCAGAGCACGGACGGCACCGCGGAAGACGTACCCGAGCAGCCGGCGGTGGCGACGGACGGTCCGCTGCCGTGGGTGGTGTCGGGCAAGAGCGTGGCGGCGCTGGAGGCGCAGGCGGGGCGGCTCGGGGAGTTCCTGGCCACTGAGGCCGGGGCTGATGTGTCGGTGGCGGATGTGGGGTTGTCGCTCGCGGTGTCGCGGTCGGCGTTCGAGCACCGCGCGGTCGTCGTCGGCGGGGACCGGGCGGACCACAAGGACGCGCTGGCCGCGCTGGCCACCGGCCGCCCCTCCCCGCAGGTGGTCACCGGCACACAGGTCGCTGAACCCGGCAGGACGGTGTTGGTGTTTCCGGGTCAGGGGTCGCAGTGGGTGGGGATGGCGGTGGAGTTGCTGGATTCCTCGCCGGTTTTCGCGGCGCGGTTGGGGGAGTGTGCGGGGGCGGTTGAGG
>NZ_WMBF01000497.1:0-4501 GCF_019400875.1 Streptomyces anatolicus
GTTCCGCACCCAGGGCAGGCGAGGGCGCCGTTGAGGTGCCTGCGGCACGGGTGGCAGTAGTCCATGAGGCATGGAGGCTAAGTGCCGCGCCGCCGACTGCGGAAGCCGCCGCTGTGAAAGTTGTGTGCGAAATCAAAAACGGCCGCACGGCGGCGTTGTCAGTGGCGGGAGGCATGATCGGGGGCATGACGCGGAACTCTTCGGGCGCGCTGCGTGCCCTTGCCCATGCGCACCTTCCCTCCGACGTGGCCGAGCGGTGGCTCGGGTTGCTGCGGCCCGGCATCCGGCTCGCCCCGGCGGGCGGGGACGACGCGGTGGTGGGGCAGTTGGGCGGGGAGCCCAAGCTTCCGGATGACGTGGAGTGGCCGGAGTGGGAGGGGCACGGCCCGCTGTCGTTCGTCGCGTCGGTGGACTGCGCGGCGCTGCCCGCTGGGGCGCTCGACGTGCCGTTCCCGGCGGCGGGGACGCTCGCCTTCTTCTACTTCGACGGCCAACTGGACGACGGGGAGGCGGTGGTGGACGTGGCCGACGATCCCTCCAGAGCGGGCGCCCGCGTCGTCTACGCCCCCGCGGGCACGCCCCTGACCGAGCGGGCGACGCCGGAGGAGCTGGACGCCTACCCCCATGTACCGCTCACCGCGCGCGTGGAGGCGACGGTGGCGGAGCCGACGCATCCTCAGGTCCAGCGGGTCTTCGCGCCCGACGCCGAGCCCTTCCAGGATTACGAACACCCGGTGTGCTCCGAGGCGTTCACGGACGCCCTGTGGGAGTACGGCGAAGTGGCGGGCCATCAGCTCGGCGGCACACCGCAGTCGGTACAGGGTCCCGTCGAGGCGGAGGTGGCGCGTGCGGCGCTGGGCCCGGGGACGAGCTGGGACGACCCCCGGCTCGTCGAGGAGATGCGGGAGTGGCTGCTGCTCGCCCAGTTCGACTCGGACGACGCGGCGGACATGATGTGGGGCGACACGGGCTGCCTCTACTGGCTCATACGCCCCAAGGACCTCGCCGAACTCCGCTTCGACCGGGCCCTGTTCACCTGGCAGTGCTGCTGAGCGCGGGGCAGTACTGCTGAGCGCCGGGCAGGTCCCGCCCACCCGGCAGCGCTGCTGACCGGCCGCGCCCGCAGCCAGCTCCGCGTGCGCGAGGCGCCGGGGGCCCGTCCGGCTCCGGCTCCGGCTCCGGCTCCGGCTCCGGCGGATCATGCCGCGAGACGCGGGAGCTGGCCCCCAGACCGACAGGCGGCCGCCACCCGAGCGCAACCCCGCCCGCCGGACAGGCGGCCGCCATCGGAGCGCGCGACCTGATCCGCCGGGCAGACGGCCGCCACCCATACGCGACCCGACCCGCCCGACAGACTGCCGCCACCCGAACACGACCCTCGGCCAGCCGGGCAGGCAGCCGTCACCGGAGCGCACCCCGATCCGCCGGACAGGCGACCGTCACCCCAGCGCAACCTCATCCGCCGGACAGGCGGCCATCACCGGAGCGCGACCTGATCCGCCCGATAGGCCTCCGTCATCGGAGCGCGACCCGACCCGCCCGACAGGCGGCAGCCACCCAAACGCACCCCCACCCGTCGGCCAGGCCTAGGACAGCCCTACGCCCGTCCCAGCAATCCCCTCAGCCTCCGTGCCCTCAGGACCAGTTCCAGTTCGAAGCGGCGGTCGGGGTCGTCGACCTCGTCGCCCCATAGCTCCCTTATCTGGCGCAGGCGGTAGCGGACCGTCTGGGGGTGGACCCCTAGGCGGGCCGCCACCTCGGGGGCGCCGCCGCGGGTCTCCAGCCAGGCAAGCAGGGTCTCAGCGAGGCGGCGGCCGTGGGCGGGGCCGCAGTGGTCCAGGGGGGCCAGGCAGCGGCGGGCCAGGTCCTCGATCAGCTCCTCGGGCTGGAGGAGCACCAGCGCCTCGGTGTGCTCGGTGCAGTGCAGGACCTCACCGGAAGGCAGCAGTCCGCGCTCCATGAGCCGCACCGCCGCCTCCGCCCAGCGCAGCGACTTCGCCGCGTCGGCGAGCGGCACGGGCGGGCCGATGGCGCCGGACCAGCCGGTCATGGCGCGGCGCAGCAGTTCGGGGCGCCCGGCCGCCTCGGGGTCGGGCACGACCATGCGGGGCTGCTCTGCCTCCATGTCGAGCAGGACGCCCTCCCCGACGGCGGGCGCCACGGCCTCCGGGGCGGGACGCAGCAGCACGCCCACGGCGACACGGTCCGGCAGCTGCCAGCCGACCCGGGCGGCCCGCTCCCCGAGGGCGTTGCCGAAGGGGGCGCCCGGTGCGGCCGAGGGGCCGGAGCCGTGGCCGGACGCGGCGCCCCCGGTGGATTCGGCGCGCCGCTCCGAGAGCAGCAGCTCCATCAGCTTGCGCTGCAGCCGCAGCCGCTCGCCCGCCTCCCGGGCGGCGGCCTCGGCGTAGCCGCGTACGGACTGGTCGACAAGGCCGTCCAGGTACTCGAAGCCCGACTCGGCGAGTTCGTACATGGCCGGGGGCGGGATGTCGATCTGCTGGCCGATCTCGGCGAGGCGGCGCCAGGCGAGGCGTACGCCGAGGCGGTAGATCGCCTGGAGCGAGTCGAGGCTGCGGCCGTGCAGCCCCTCGCCGCGCCCGAATTCCTGGAAGACCTCCAGGTGGTAGCGGGGCCGCCCTTCCTGGGACGCCAGCTGCTGCACGAAGCCTTCGAGGGCGCGCCGTATGCCGACCAGCGCCATGGGCTCGCCCGAGTCGTCGAGGACGACGGGCAGCCCGGGGTACTCGGCCCGGATCTCGCGCAGGATGTCCTGGGCGAGGGAGGGCACCTCCTCCAGGGCGAGCGCGGCGAACCGCCGCACCTGCCGGGGCGGCACGTCCCGCCAGGCCGAGCGCGCCGGGGCAGGGCTCTGACCCCCGGTGGGGACGGCCCCGGCGGCTTCGGTGGGCTGGATGTCGGTCGCGGCCACGGTGGCTCACTGACCCCGCGACGGCGTGTCGTAGTGGACCAGCGGCGTGTTGGGCTGCTCCGGTGTGGCGTCGAGGAGCGCGACGATGCCGAGGGCGGCGCCCACGGCGAGCAGCGCCCCGGCGGCGACGGTGAGTGATGCGGCGAGCAGTCGGTGCATGGCGAGGGCCAGCCTCTCTGTCGGAGGTCGTCCCCACCCTGGGCACGCAGGCGGCCATGACCACGCGCTGTCGGTCATGAATGTCCTGGTCGCACAGTCCCGGCCGGCCCCGTCCGGCAAGGGCCCAGTCTCTGCATCCATTGACACCTAGTCAAGGGTCGGCCTACGGTCCCCGCCCATACATACGGCTCGGTAACACTTCTCCCGCCCTTAGCCCAGGAGTGCCCCATGCGCCGCACCACCTCGCCATTTTCCCTGGTCATTCTCGGTATTGGCGCGTTTCTTCTGGTCCTGGCCCCGATGTTGGCCTGGTACGTGGAGCCACGCGCGAAACGCACACCGACCGACATCGACACCATCACCGTCTTCAAAGGCAAAGGCAGCTATTTCGACACAAAGAAGATCAAAACGGTTCATGACAGGAACCTCACCATCACCCGCCAGGTGCGCGGTGATGTCGCCGAGAGCGAGAAGAGCGGGCGTGCCGTCTGGGACGTGTCGACCTCCGTCGACCCGGACAAGTCGCTGCCCGCGGCCAGCCCGCACGACTCGCTCCAGTGGACGGTGGAACGCTGGGTCACCGACCGGAAGACGAACAAGCCGGTGCACTGCTGCGACGAGAAGCCGTACTTCGAGGGCGAGGCGTACCTGAAGTTCCCCTTCGACGTCGAGAAGCGTTCCTATCGCTGGTGGGACAGCACGCTCGGCGCGACCGTGCCGCTCCAGTACCGGGGCACGAAGAAGATCCAGGGGTACGAGGGCTACCGCTTCACGGGCACCGTGAAGGCCGCCAAGGTCGGCACCCGCCAGGTGCCGGGTCGTTTGGTCGGCCAGCCCAAGAAGAGCCAGGTCATCGCCGATGAGATGTACGCCAACCACGGCATCGAGCTGGTCGCCGACCCGCGCACCGGCCGGATCATCTACGCGGCCATCGGCCCCCGCAAGACGCTGCGCGCACCGGGCTCCGACAAGGACGCGACGGTGCTGCTCGACAGCGAGCGCATCGCCTTCACCCCGGCGACGCAGAAGGCCCAGGTGAAGCTCGCCAAGGACGACAGCGACCGTCTTGAGCTGGTCGGCGAGACCCTGCCGGTGGCCGCGGGCGCCCTGGGCGCGGCGCTCGCCGCGGCCGGGATCGTCCTGGTCGTACGAGGGCGCAGGACCGACGGGGCGAACGGCCCCGGCGGGCACGACGGCCAGGGTGGGCACGACGGCCACGGGGGCCACGGCGGCCCCGGCGGCTCGGCGGAACCCGGAAGTCCGAATGCTGAGCCGTCCCGAAGCGCCCTGCACCCCAGCACGATGTGATGAGGCGTCAGCTCGAAATGGCGCGGAAATTGTCACCTCGGTGAGTAGACCCGCGGTAAGGGGCAGCGAAAACTAACCACCCCCACCCGAGCACAGTCCCCGCAC
>NZ_WMBF01000498.1:0-4483 GCF_019400875.1 Streptomyces anatolicus
CCCCCGGCCCCAGCTCGCCGTCCGTGGACCCGACGAGCCCGGACCCGACGCCCACCGACGACGAGGGCACCGTGCCGGACAAGTACCTGGGCACGTGGTCCGGCGGCCTCGACAACCAGCACGGCCACCACACCCGCCGCCTCACCCTCCAGCAGGGCGAGACCGGCGAGACGGCCCTGTCGCTGATAGCCGAGGGCCCCACGGAGGACGGCGGCACCTACCGCTGCGTCTTCGAGGGCAAGCTGGAGTCCGCGTCCGACGAGCGGCTGCACATCGGCCCGACCGACGTCACCGTCGGCGAGCCCATGTCGGCCTGTACGCCCGGCAAGGCGAGCGTCGTGACGATCCTCGGCAACGGCAAGCTGCGCCGCGCGAACACGGACGGCACGGGCGAGCTGACGTACACCAGGTCGGGCTGATCCCGCGCCGGACGGCCTCCGCGCCGGACCCTCGTACGTCGACCTGAACCGTCGATCTGAACCGTCGACGAACAACACCCGACGGAACGGCGAAGGCGGCCCGCGCCCCCTGCGGGCCGCCTACCGTCACCGCCCATGGACTGGTTGAGCACCGAGAACACCATCGCCGTGCTCACGGCCGCCCTCGGCCTGCTCGCCACCGTCGGGGCGCTCTGGTACGAACGCCGGGTGCCGCGCCGCAAACGCGTCGGCTACCGCGTACAGATGGACACGGCCATAGGGGACAACATCCGTACGGGCGGCGCCAATACACGCCTCGGCCTGTTCGACGAGACCCCCGAGATGTCCGACGCCACGCTCGTCCTGCTCCGCGTCGAGAACGACGGCTCGCAGTCCATCACCGACGCCGACTACACCGGCCGCGCCCTGCACGGGCTCACCGCCGTCTTCACCGGCCGCACCATCCGCGGCCTCGCGGTGACCGCGCCGACCGGTGCCGACCACCTCATGGAGCACTTCACGGCGGGCGCGGGTCTGCGGTACGAGGGGAGCACGCTGCACATCCCGCGCGTCCCGCTCAACCGGGGCCAGCACTACAAGCTCCTCGTGCTGCTCACCGGCGGGCCCGTCGGCGGCGAGGTCACCATGTCCGGCGGCATCCAGGCGGGCGAGGTGCGGCCCAACCGTTCGACGACCCCCGACGACAAACCGCCGCTGTTCTCCCTGCCCGCACAGCTGCTGACCGTCCTGCTCACGCTCTCCGTCACCGCGCTGGCCTCGATCATCGTGCTGCGGGACGCGACCCCGCCGCCCATCGAGTGCGCGACGGGCGAGCTGACGGTGCTCGGCTCGACGGCGTTCGCGCCGGTCGCCGAGGAGTTGGCGGACAAGTACGAGAAGGACTGTCCGGGCTCCGACATCACGGTCGCCGCGCACGGCAGCGCGGCGGGCATACGCGAACTGGACGACGAGGGAAAGAAGACCAGCGGGGGCCGTGCGGGCGAGGGCCGTACGGGCGGAAACGGTACGGGCGGGGATCGTACGGGCGGGCAGGGATCGCCGCCCCTCCTCGCCTTCTCCGACGGGCCCAAGTCCGACGGCTTCCCGCGCCTCGCCGAGAGCCGCGTGGCGGTCTCCGTCTTCGCCCTAGTCCTCAACGACCGCGTACGGATACGCAATCTGACCCGGCCCGAGGTGCGCCGCCTCTACCGTGGCGGCGTACGCAACTGGAAGCAGCTCGGCGGCCCCGACCTGCCGGTGGTCCTGGTCAGCCGCGGCTCCAGCTCGGGCACGCGCGACACGCTCCAACGCCGGGTCCTCGGCGGCGCGTTCGAGATCAAGGCCTCGTCGAACGACTGCCTGAGCAAGGATGACCCGTCCGTGCCGGTCACGCGCTGCGAGCTGGACTCCACCGAACAGGTCCTGGACGCGGTGGGCCGCATACCCGGCGCCATCGGCTACAGCGAACTGCGTTCCGCCGCGGGCCTCAAGGGCCTGCACCGCCTCAACCTCGACGGCCACGAGCCGTCCGTCGAGGAGCTGGCCAGGAGCGGCTACCCCTACCGCGAGATCGAGTACGCCTACACCTACGGCCGACCCCCCGCCGACTCCCTGGCCTCCAGCTTCCTCGCCTACGCCCGCGGCACCGGCCTGGACGTCATCCGCACCCATGGCCACCTGCCGTGCGCGACCCCGGAGGGGCTGCGCATCTGCGGGGACGACGCTTAGGGGGCCGGGGCTCCGGACTGAGCGGGGCGGGCCCACGAGGGCCCGCCCCGCCGCGCGTCAGCCCTCGATCCGGACGGTCCGGATGCCCGTACCCCGGTAGCGGTGCGGCGCCCTCGTCAGCACCGGGCGGCCACGCGGCCACTCGGGCGACGGCAGCGCGAGATGCAGTGCATGCGCCCCGCCCCAGTCCGCCTCGGCGTCGATCCGCAGCCGCTTGCCGACCGCCGCGGCGCCCGCGAAGTCCAGCTCCGTGATGTCGACGGACGGCAGCGACCCGACGTGCTCGGCGACCCCGGCGCGGTCACGCTCGGCGGCCGCGAGCGCCAGGGCGGGCACGTAGACCCTGAGGGCGGGGTCCTTCTCGGCCTCGACCACGAGCCGGGACGCCATCCTGTTGCCCGCTCCGAGCGCCAGCGCGGCGGTGTCGTCGAAGATGACGGCGCGCGGCAGCGGGTACTTGTCCTTCTTCACTGGACCTCCCCGATGCGACCGGCCTCAAGGTCGGCCCAGAGCTGCTCGCCCGCCTTCTCGTCCTCTTCGGTGTAGGGCCCGCCGAGGAAGTGCTCCTCGACGTACGCCTTCGTCTCCTCGTACCGCCGCCGCTGCTCCTCCTTGGTGGGCGTGGCACCGGCCAGCTGCGCGACCAGATCACGCATGGTCATCCCGCGCTCGCGGGCCAGCTCCATGAGGCGGTCACGGACGGCGGGGTCGACCTTGATCGTGGTGTCAGCCATGACGACAGTATACCGGTGGTATACCGTTTCCGGACGCCCGCAAGTTTGAACTGCCGTTTCAGCAGGTCGCGTTCGTCATCTTCACTCGTGCGAGTTAAGCGCGGTGAGCAGCAGGAGGGTGTGCACGCGGCGGTCCGGCTCAGTGGGCCGATAGCGCCAACTGAGCGGCCAGGTAGGGCCTTCCAACGCCGGCACCGGTACGTACGACACGTGCCCCGCCCCGGCCGTCAGCCGGGTGACGCCTTCCGGCCACGCCCGGTGCGACGTGCTGCCGACCGGCACGAGGAAGTAGACCCCGCGCCGCCTGTTCGCCGCCTCGACGATCGGCCCCGGGTCGCCTCCCGTGAGCCGCGCCAGTTCGTCGGCGAGAGCGCGACCGGCGTCACCGTCGACCCGTACGGCGTCGAACTGGACGCCTGCCTTGCGGAGTTGGAGGCCGGACGCCGGAATCCAGTCGGCCTGCGCGTTGTACGTGTTCATGGGTTCAGCCAAGCGGCGTCGCGGTAGCTTTTCCATGACTCTGAGTCGACTGCCGTGCACGGTCGGATACGGGCCGTGTGTGGTTGAGGCCGGTTGAGATCGGTTGTGATCCGGTGCGTTCGGAATACTTTCGGAGGTGACCGCGATGGCGCGGTCCGCGAACAAGGACGAGGCGGGCGGGGTGACCCACCTCGTCGCCGCCCTGGCGAAGGCCCTGCGGGAGCAACAGCAGCTTTCCCAGGCCAAGTTGGGCACCCTCATCGGCTACACGGGCTCGGCGGTCAGCGCGATGGAGACGTGCGCGCAGCCGGCCAGTGACCAGATGCTGGTCAAGCTGGAGGAGACGATCGGGGCGGGCCTTGGGGTGTTCGACAAGGCGCGGCAGTACATCCTGATGGACAAGTACCCGCCGCAGTTCGCGGACTTCTCCCTGATGGAGGCGCAGGCGGTGACGCTCTCCGCGTACGAGACCTACGTCATCAACGGCCTCTTCCAGAGCGAGGACTACGCGCGGGCTTTGATCGGGGGTGGGTACCCGAAGCTGCCCGAGTGCAAGGTGGAGGAACTCGTCGAGGCGCGGATGGCTCGCAGGGCCCTCTTCGACCGTGAGCCGACCGCCATGATCGAACTGATCCTTGACGAGTCGGTGCTGCGACGCCCCTTCGGGAGCTGGGACATCCTGCGCGGACAACTACGCTCGCTCACCGAGGATGCTCAGCGCGACAACGTCAGCATCCAGGTGCTGCCCTTGGAGCGCGGGTTGCGCGGCGCCCATGCTGGGGCTCGCGGCGACATGATCCTGGTGGAGACCGAGGAACACCACCACGTGGTCTACCTGGAGATCGAGGACGAGAGCCACCTCGTCAGCGATCCCGCCAAGGCGTCCCAACTCGCCCACCGTTATGCGAAGATCCGAACACAGGCTCTGAGCCCGGACGACTCGCTGAGCCTCATCGAGCGGCTGGCAGGAGAAGAACGGTCATGAGCAGCACTCTGCGGTGGTTCAAGTCGAGCTACAGCAACGACAGCGGCGGCCAATGCCTCGAAGTCGCCTACGAATGGCGCAAGTCGAGCTACAGCAACGACAGCGGCGGGGCCTGCGTCGAGATCGCCCCCTGCCCC
>NZ_WMBF01000499.1:0-4469 GCF_019400875.1 Streptomyces anatolicus
CCCCTGACCACCCTTCGCCACCGTTCGCGCCACCGCGGCCTCCAGCCGGGGGGAGAAGACTCCCGCCCTGCGCCGCGCGGCCTTCGTCTCGATGTCCGCCATGACCAGCTCGGCGTTGATCAGGAGGCCCGCCCGGTAGCCCGCGGAGGCCGCGTTGATCACCTGTTCCGTGGGGCCCGCTGCGTTGCCGACCGCCCAGACGCCGGGGACTGTGGTGCGGCCCGCCTCGTCCACGGCCGGGTACGGGCCCGCCGGCGTGTCCTTGGTCTGCGCGCCGAGCGCGGTCAGCAGATCGTCGCGGGGCACCGGCTTCGCGGCGATGAACAGGACCGAGCGGGGGAAGAACCGGCCGTCCGCGAGCCGTACGCCCGTCAGCCGGTCGTCCTCGGTCTCCAGGCCCGCCACCTCGCCCTCCACCACCGAGACCCCGGCCGCCGCCAGACGCTCCCACTCCGCGTCCGGCAGCTCCCGCACGGTGTGCAGGAAGAGGGTCACGTCCTTGGACCACTGGGTCAGGAGCAGCGCCTGATGGCCGGCGAACGGCTCCGGGGCGAGGACGCCGAAGGCCTGGTCCCGCACCTCCCAGCCGTGGCAGTACGGGCAGTGCAGCACATCGCGGCCCCAGCGCTCGGCGACCCCCGGCACCGGGGGGAGCTCGTCCACCAGGCCGGTGGCCATGACGACCCGGCGCGCGTGCACCGCCCCGCCGTCCGCGAGCCGCACATCGAACTCCCCGTCGCCGTCCGGCGCCACCTCCACGACCCGGCCCGGGACCATCTCCACCCCGTACCGCGCCAACTCCCGCCGCCCCTCGGCGAGGAACTGGGCGGGCGGCATGCCGTCCCGCGACAGATAGCCCTGCATGTGCGCGGCGGGCGCGTTGCGCGGCTCGCCCGCGTCGACGACGAGGACCCGCCGCCGCGACCTGCCGAGCACCAGCCCCGCGCTCAGGCCCGCCGCGCCGCCTCCGATGACCACTACGTCGTATGCGTCGTACATCTGGTTCCCCTCTCTCCTTCGGGTACCTCTCGACGATCGCTCCAGCGCTGCGAAAGTGACAAGCATCTTTGCCGATACCGCAAGAAGTGCGCCATGATGGAGTCATGAGCGAAGAGACGGACGTCGTACCGCACGAAATGGACCAGGTCCTCACCGAGGTCGGCCCCCGGCTGCGCCGCATCCGCAAGGAGCGCGGAGCCACCCTCGCCGGTCTCTCCGCCGCCACCGGGATCTCGGTCAGCACCCTCTCCCGCCTGGAGTCCGGCAACCGCAAGCCCAGCCTCGAACTGCTGCTCCCCATCGCCCGCGCCCACCAGGTCCCCCTGGACGAGCTGGTGGGCGCCCCGCCCGTCGGCGACCCGCGCGTGCGGGCCAAGCCGATCGTGCGGCACGGTCGCACCATGCTGCCGCTCACCCGGCAGCCCGGCGGCCTCCAGGCGTACAAGGTGATCGAGCCCGCCCGCGCCTCCCCGGCCCCGGACCCGCAGACGCACGAGGGGTACGAGTGGCTGTACGTACTCTCCGGGAAGCTACGCCTGATCCTCGGTGACCACGACGTACTGCTTGGCCCGGGCGAGGCGGCGGAGTTCGACACGCGCGTCCCGCACTGGTTCGGGGCCACCAGCGAGGGCGGGGCCGAGTTCCTGAGCCTGTTCGGGCCGCAGGGCGAGCGCATGCACGTACGGGCGCGCCCTACGCGGAAGGAGAAGGGCGACTGACGGTTCCCTCGCGGCAAGCGACCGCTTAGTATGCGGAGCGAGCACGGTCTACGACAGCCCCGTGGAGGCCCCGCATGCAGGCATGGCAAGTGCACGAGAACGGCGAGCCGGGCGAGGTGATGCGCCTCGCCGAGGTGGACCGCCCGGAGCCGGGCGACGGGCAGCTGCTCCTGAAGGTCCGCGCCGCGAACATCAACTTCCCGGACGCGCTGCTCTGCCGCGGCCACTACCAGGTCAGGCCCCCGCTGCCGTTCACGCCCGGCGTGGAGATCTGCGGCGAGACCGAGGACGGGCGGCGCGTGCTCGCCAACCCGGCGCTGCCCTACGGCGGCTTCGCCGAGTACGCCGTCGCGGACGCCGCCGCCCTGCTGCCCGCGCCCGACGCGCTGGACGACGCCGAGGCCGCCGCGCTCCACATCGGCTACCAGACCGGGTGGTTCGGCCTGCACCGCCGCGCGCACCTCCAGGAGGGCGAGACCCTGCTCGTGCACGCGGCCGCGGGCGGCGTCGGCAGCGCCGCCGTGCAGCTCGGCAAGGCGGCGGGCGCCAAGGTCATCGGCGTCGTCGGGGGCGCCGACAAGGCGGAGGTCGCGCGCGAGCTGGGCTGCGACCTCGTCATCGACCGGCGCGCCGATGACGTCGTCGCCGCCGTGAAGGAGGCCACCGGTGGCCGCGGCGCCGATGTGATCTACGACCCCGTGGGCGGCGACGCGTACGCCAAGTCCGCCAAGTGCGTGGCCTTCGAGGGCCGCATCGTGGTCGTCGGCTTCGCGAGCGGCACCATCCCCTCACCCGCGCTCAACCACGCCCTGGTGAAGAACTACACGATCATGGGCCTGCATTGGGGCCTGTACAACACCAAGGACCCGCGTGCGATCGCGCGTTGCCACGACGAGCTGACCGAACTCGCCACCAAGGGCGCCATCAAGCCCCTGGTGAGCGAGCGCGTGCCGATGTCCGGCGCCGCCGCCGCCGTGCAGCGCGTCGCCGACGGCGTCACCACCGGACGCGTGGCCGTCCTGCCGCAGGGCGGTGCCGCATGACCGACGCCGCCGAACTGCGCACCCGCACACGTGAGTTCCTTGCCGCGCACCCGCCCGCGACCACGGATCGCGCCGACTTCCTCAAGGCCCGTTTCGACGCCGGGCTCGCCTGGGTGCACTACCCCGAGGGCCTGGGCGGCCTCGGCGCGCCCCGCTCCCTGCAAGCCGTCGTCGACGCCGAGCTGGAGGCCGCGGGCGCGCCCGACAACGACCCGCGCCGGATCGGCATCGGCCTCGGCATGGCCGCGCCGACCGTCCTCGGCTTCGGCACCGAGGAGCAGAAGCACCGCTTCCTGCGGCCGCTGTGGACCGGCGAGGAGGTGTGGTGCCAGCTCTTCAGCGAGCCGGGCGCCGGATCCGACCTCGCCGCGCTCGGCACCCGCGCCGTCCGCGACGGGGCGAGCGGCGACTGGATCGTCAACGGCCAGAAGGTGTGGACGTCCAGCGCCCACAGCGCGCGCTGGGCCATCCTCATCGCCCGCACCGACCCCGAGCAGCCCAAGCACCGCGGCATCACGTACTTCGTGTGCGACATGACCGACCCGGGCGTCGAGGTGCGGCCGCTGCGCCAGATCACCGGCGAGGCCGAGTTCAACGAGGTCTTCCTCACCGATGTGCGCATCCCCGACGCGCACCGCCTCGGCGCGGTCGGCGAGGGCTGGAAGGTCGCCCAGACCACGCTCATGAACGAGCGCGTCTCCATCGGCGGCATGCGCATCCCGCGCGAGGGCGGCATGATCGGCCCCGTCGCCAAGGCCTGGCGCGAACGCCCCGAGCTGCGCACCCACGACCTCCACCAGCGGCTGATGAAGCTCTGGGTCGACGCCGAGGTGGCCCGGCTCACCGGCGAGCGCCTTCGCCAGCAGCTCGTCGCGGGCCAGCCGGGACCCGAGGGCTCCGGCATGAAGCTCGGCTTCGCCCGCCTCAACCAGGAGATCAGCGGTCTGGAGGTCGAACTCCTCGGCGAGGAAGGGCTGTTGTACGACGACTGGACGATGCGCAGGCCCGAACTCGTCGACTTCACGGGCCGCGAGGCGGGCTACCGCTATCTGCGCTCCAAGGGCAACAGCATCGAGGGCGGGACCAGCGAGGTCCTGCTGAACATCGTCGCCGAGCGCGTCCTGGGCCTGCCGTCCGAGCCGCGCACCGACAAGGACGTCGCCTGGAAGGACCTCGCGCGATGACTGACCTGCTCTACTCCGAAGAGGAAGAGGCACTGCGCTCCGCGGTGCGCGACCTGCTCTCCGACCGCTGCGACGCCCCGGCCGTCCTCGCCCGCGCCGAAACCGGCACCCCGCACGACCGGGAACTGTGGAAGGCGCTCACCGAGGGCATGAGCCTCGCGGGCCTCCTCGTACCCGAGGAGCTGGGCGGCCAGGGAGCCACCCACCGCGAGGCGGCCGTCGTCCTGGAGGAGCTGGGCCGCGCGGTGGCACCCGTGCCCTACCTCACCAGCGCCGTCGTCGCCACGGAAGCACTGCTCGCCTGCGAGGGTCCCGAGGCGGCCGAACTGCTCGGCGCACTCGCCGCCGGACGCACGGTCGGCGCGCTCGCCGTGAGCCTCGCCACCGCGCCGGGCGCCCCCTTCAAGGGCGTACGTCATGAAGGCGGCGCCCTGCACGGGGAGTTGACCGGCATCGCGGACGCGGCCGGCGCCGACGTGCTGCTCGTCCCGGCGAACGGGGTGAATGGGGCAGAGGGGTCGGAC
>NZ_WMBF01000500.1:0-4457 GCF_019400875.1 Streptomyces anatolicus
GTCCTGGGGTCCGGCCCGGCGAGCGTCGTGCTGCCCACGGCCCTGGTGCGCAGGGGCTCGGCATAGGCGTGACGGGTGCGGGATCGCGCCCAGCCGGGCCCGGGATCACGCCCGACGCCCGACGTGAGCGGAGAACGCGCCCACGTCGGCCAGGCGCCCATGCCTGCTACGCGCCCACGCTCACCGTGAAGCGCCGCGGATTGCCGTCGTGGGCGGCGCCCGACACGTCCGGCTGCCCGTCGGGGCGCACATCGTCGTACGGGAACGCGTACCCGATGGGGGAGTTGGCGTGCACCACCCGTGACCAGTGGTTGGTGACCGCGCCCCGGTAGTAGTCGGCCGCGGTCGCGCCATTGGGCTGCGAGGGGTGCGTGAGCATGAGGCTGCGGTTGAACCCGGCCGCGAGCCGCGCGAGGAGGCCCTTCTTGTCGTCCGGGTCGCCGGGGTTGTTGGCGAACGGGCCGTGGTTGCAGGTGAAGATGTCCTTCGATGTCGGCTTGGTGAAGGAGTGGCCGCCGTTGAACGTCAGTACGTCACCGCTGACGCGCCCGGTGAAGACCCCGCGGCCGCCCTGGAGATCGATCCTGAGGTCGGTGGTGCGGTACTTGGCCCACACCTGGTCGACATAGCTCTTCCACACGTCGCGGAACGGCATCTGCTCGGGCCTGTCGAAGTAGGGCGCCATGAGGTTCTGCGGCGAGATCACGCGCAGTACGCCTCCGCCGGCGCCCCGGATGACCAGGCGGTCCCAGGGCTGCCCGTCCCTGGCGGCCTGCGCCGTGAGGTCCGCGGCGATCCTGCCGACGGCCCCGTCCGGGAGCGGGGCGACGGTGTGCGTGGCGTCGCCCTCCAGGGTCAGCCCGATGGGCAGTGCCGTGACGAGGTCGACGTAGCTGATGTTGGCGTAGAGCTGCTGGGGGTTGAAGGTGAACTCGCAGAACGACCAGGTGCGGCCGTAATTGGGATCCGCGGGGGTCGCGAAGGCGGGCTCGACGAGCGCGGGGCCGGGGTTGAGGAAGAAGTCCAGCTTGTCGTCGCGTACGAAGTAGACGCGGGCGCCGAACATCTGAGGAAGCGTCAGCACTCTGGGCGCCGAACCGGCAGCGCCGAGCGGGATGGCGCAGTCGACGGGCAGCGGGGTCTGCGGCGCCGAGGGCGATTCGGGGCGGTAGACCCCGCCGTCGGCCCGGAGCAGCAGCCAGCGGCCGGTGCCCTGCTCGTGGCCGGTGACGTAGGCGCGCACCTGGCCCGGGAGTGACTTGTTCCGCAGGGCCAGCTCGCAGGTGGCGGGCGCGGCGTGAGTGCCCACTCGGGCATTCGCCCGGGCGTTCGGGCTGAGAGCGCTCCCCCAGAGGGGGTAGGTGAGGGCGCCCGCGGCGCCGGTGGCGGTGGTCAGGAACGTTCGACGCGATATCACGGAAGGTCTCCTGAGGGGATGTGGGGGGGGTGGTGCCCCACTGTCTCGGGCAGTGATTGAGGCGTCAAGAGATGTGACTGAGAGCGCTCTCAGAAATGTCACTCCTTCAGGAAATGACAACAGGCGGATTGTCAGTGGCGGGTGCCAGACTCAAAGGGACGGCAGAGAGATGCGACAAAGGAGTCGATCATGCTCAGTACCCGTTTCGTCCCGGGCGCTCCGGTCTGGGTGGACATGTGCGCCCCCGACCTCGACAGCGTCAGCGCCTTCTATCGCGAGCTGTTCGGCTGGGAGCTGCAGCAGGGCGGCCCGGACCTCGGGGGCTACAGCCAGTTCCAGATCTCCGGCAGGACCGCGGCGGGCGCGATGGCCATGCCGGCCGACGAGGCCCCGCCTGCCTGGACGCTGTACTTCCGCGCGGCGGAGGTCGACGCCACGGTGAAGTCGGTCGAGCAGGCGGGCGGCGGCACGCTCTATGAACCGGTGGACGTCCGCGACCTGGGCCGCATGGCGGGCCTCACCGACTCGGCGGGCGTGCCGTTCTCGGTGTGGCAGCAGGGAGAGCTGAAGGGACTCGATGTCCTGAACGAACCGGGCGGCCTGGTCTGGACCGAGCTGTACACCCCGGATGTCTCCGCGGCCACCTCGTTCTACGGCTCGGTGTTCGGCTGGCAGACCACCGACATGACCTTCCCCGGCGGTTCGTACACGATGGTGAGCCCCGCCGAGGGCACCGAGGAGGACATGTTCGGCGGCATCGCGCCCCTGGACAGCGACCCCTCGGAGCAGGGGGCCTATTGGCTGCCGTACTTCCAGGTGGACGACTGCGACGACACGGTAGCCAAGGCCCAGCGCTCCGGCGGCGTGGTGCGGATGGAGACGGTGGAGATGGCGGGCGTGGGCCGCTTCGCCAAGCTCGCGGACCCGGCGGGCGCGCGGTTCGCCGTGCTCCAGCCGGCGCCTCCCGGAGAGGAGATGGAGTCGTAGCGGTCGAGCGGGCGGTTTGGGGACGGCCGCCGAGGGGCAGCGCTCAGCGGGGTGCCGCGCCGGGCAGCGGCGGGGCGCCGGGCCGCACGGGGTGCGCCGGGCCGCACGGGGTGCGCCGGAGGGTGCCGGCGGCGCGAGCGGCACGGCGCGGAAAACGCCGCACGGGTGGTCGTTGATCGTTCGTTGATCGGTTGTTTCGCGCGGCGGGGCAGTATCGGTGCCATGCAGATCGACATCACGGCCCAGCCCGAACTCGCCTGGCAGGAGCAGGCGCTGTGCGCGCAGACCGGAGCGGACTTCTTCTTCCCCGAGCCCGGGAGTTCGGTGCGCGAGGCGAAGGACATCTGCCGGATGTGCGCGATGCGCCCGGCCTGTCTGGAGTACGCACTCGCCAACGACGAGCGGTTCGGCGTCTGGGGCGGCCTCTCCGAGAAAGAGCGGTACGCCCTCAGACGCGTGCCGAACGCTTCACGGTGACGTACGCGCTCAGGCGTACGTCACCGTGAACCACCGAGCCCCCACCGGGGCCTGACCGCACAGGCCGGGGCCCGACCGCCTGGAAGGACGCGGCGGTCAGGCGCCCCGCGCCGCCATCCGCGCCTTGCGGGCCGCGAGCTTCTCGTCGAACTTGGACGCCTCCGCGTCGAGCCCGCTCATGTAGAAGCCCAGCTCCTCCTGGGCCTTGAGCCCGTCGGGGCCGAGGCCGTCGATCTCCAGGACCTTCAGGTGGCGCAGCACGGGCTGGAGCACGTCGTCGTGGTGGATGCGCATGTTGTAGACCTCGCCGATGGCCATCTGGGCGGCGGCCCGCTCGAAGCCGGGCATGCCGTGACCGGGCATCCGGAAGTTGACCACGACGTCCCGCACGGCACCCATCGTGAGGTCGGGCGCCAGCTCGAAGGCGGCCTTGAGGAGGTTGCGGTAGAAGACCATGTGGAGGTTCTCGTCCGTGGCGATGCGCGCCAGCATGCGGTCGCAGACCGGGTCGCCGGACTGGTGTCCGGTGTTGCGGTGCGAGATGCGGGTCGCCAGCTCCTGGAAGGCCACGTACGCGACCGAGTGCAGCATCGAGTGGCGGTTGTCCGACTCGAAGCCCTCGCTCATGTGGACCATCCGGAACTGCTCCAGCTGGTCGGGGTCGACGGCCCGCGAGGCGAGGAGGTAGTCGCGCATCACGATGCCGTGCCGGCCCTCCTCGGCCGTCCAGCGGTGGACCCAGGTGCCCCACGCGCCGTCGCGGCCGAAGAGGGAGGCGATCTCGTGGTGGTAGCTGGGGAGGTTGTCCTCGGTGAGCAGGTTGACGACCAGGGCGATGCGCCCGATGTCGGTGACCGGGGACTGGCCCTTCTCCCACGCCTCGCCGTCCTCGAAGAACCCGGGGAAGTTGCGGGCGTCCGAGAACGGGACGTACTCGTGGGGCATCCAGTCCTTGGCCACCTTCAGGTGGCGGTTCAGTTCCTGCTCGACCACTTCCTCCAACGCGTAGAGCAGCCGGGCATCGGTCCAGCTGTCCGAGCTGCTGCCGAGGTGGGGAGAGGTGATCGTCACGTGGGCTCCATACGGGGACGGGGGGTGCTTACGGGCAGGCAGTGCGAGCGGTGCACTACCTACGGTCTCGTAGGTTACGTTGCCGTAGGTTAAACCCTCCGTAAAGAGGCTGTGGGACGGGCCCCACCCGGGTCCCCGCCAACAAAGGCTTCATTACTGGTCAGGCGTACAGTTCACGGAGCCGGACTGAGAGGCACGTCACACAGCCTTCCAGCTTCTCGAACTCGCCGATGTCCACCAGAACGGGGTCGAAGCCGAGCCCGGCGAGGAGTTCCGCGCTCTTCGGGGCGCTCGCCGCCATCAGCAGCTTCGCGCCGCCGAGCAGCACCACGTGCGCGCCGGACTCCTCGGGGACGGCCAGGAAGCGCGGGAAGAGGGAGGCGCTGTCGACCAGCGGCTCGTACCCGATCACCGTCCCATCGGGCAGCGCCGTCACCGCGGACTTCAGATGCAGCACCTTGGTGACGGGGACGGCGACCACCCGCGCGCCGAGCGGTTCGAAGAC
>NZ_WMBF01000501.1:0-4406 GCF_019400875.1 Streptomyces anatolicus
GCCCCGGCCCGCCCCGGGACCTCGGTCTAGGCCAGGTAAAGGCCGCTAGGTAGTCTGCTGCGCATGCGTGCACTTCTCGTGGTCAACCCGGCGGCAACCACCACCAGTGCGCGTACGCGTGATGTCCTGGTCCACGCGCTGGCGAGCGAGATGAAGCTCGACGCGGTCACCACGGAGTACCGCGGGCACGCCAGAGACCTGGGCCGGCAGGCCGCGGAGAGCAAGGACATCGAGCTTGTCGTCGCCCTCGGCGGCGACGGCACGGTCAACGAGGTCGTCAACGGCCTGCTGCACCACGGCCCCGACCCGGACCGCCTCCCGCGCCTCGCCGTCGTCCCCGGCGGCTCCACCAACGTCTTCGCCCGCGCCCTGGGGCTGCCGAACGACGCCGTGGAGGCCACCGGCGCCCTCCTCGACGCCCTGCGCGAGGGCAGCGAGCGCACGGTGGGCCTCGGCCTCGCGGGCGGCACACCGGGCACGGAGGACGAGGCGGTGCCCTCGCGCTGGTTCACGTTCTGTGCCGGTCTCGGCTTCGACGGGGGCGTGGTCGGCAGAGTCGAGCAGCAGCGGGAGCAGGGCAGGCGCTCGACGCACGCCCTCTATGTGCGCCAGGTGCTCCGCCAGTTCCTCGACGAGCCCCACCGGCGGCGCGGCATGATCACCGTGGAGCGGCCCGGCGAGGACCCGGTGACGGACCTGGTGATGTCCATAGTTTGCAACACCTCGCCCTACTCCTACCTGGGCAATCGCCCCCTGTACGCGTCACCGCGGGCCTCCTTCGACACGGGCCTTGACGTGCTCGGCCTGAAGAAGCTTTCGACGGCCGCGGTGGCCCGGTACGGCACCCAGCTGCTCACCTCGACACCGGAGCGCGGACCGCAGGGTAAGCACGCGGTCACGCTGCACGACCTCACCGACTTCACCTTGCATTCCAAGGTCCCCCTCCCCCTGCAGATGGACGGCGACCACCTCGGACTGCGCACGAGCGTGACGTTCACAGGCGTTCGCCGTGCACTGCGTGTGATTGTGTGAGTGGAAGGGCCCAAAGTCCTTTCACTCGAACGTTTAGGCCAGGGTCCACCCCATGGAAGTACGGCTGTGACCCAGCCGACACTGAGGAATCAAAAAAAACTTTCCTGAAGGGGTTGTATCCGCCGCCGAGGTTTGCGAATCTCTACATGGCGATCGGGACGGCCCGCAACATCGGCCCCACAGAGAGCCAGAACCCCTCCTCCACTAAAGGTCCACACCAGGCGACTGGGCGTCGGCCCTTCCCGTGCGGGGGGATTCGTGAAAGCGTTCACATTCACAAGCAAGCTGAATGTAATACCAAGGAGAGGTAGCAGCCATGGACTGGCGTCACAACGCCGTTTGCCGCGAGGAAGACCCCGAGCTCTTCTTCCCCATCGGCAACACCGGTCCTGCGCTGCTGCAGATCGAGGAAGCCAAGGCCGTCTGCCGCCGCTGCCCCGTCATGGAGCAGTGCCTGCAGTGGGCGCTCGAGTCCGGCCAGGACTCCGGCGTCTGGGGTGGCCTCAGCGAGGACGAGCGCCGTGCAATGAAGCGCCGCGCCGCTCGCAACCGTGCACGCCAGGCCAGCGCCTGACGCCCACGCCCCCCACGAGCCTGAGCTTGGCGGCGCGTACAGCGAGTACGCATCTCCCGCCCCCGAGCCGCAGCCGCGCAGTACCCCCGATGCGCAACGCAACGTGAGCAGTGAGCCCCGGACCACAAAGGTCCGGGGCTCACTGCTGTGCGCTGTGCTCTGCTGTTCTCTTCCGGGGCTCCTCTGGCGCTCTTCCGGCGCTCTTCTCCGGACCGGGACGCTACTTGTCGCCGCTGACCGGGACGTCGAGGATCACTCGCGTGCCGCCCCCCGGGGCGCGGACCATGTCGAAGGTGCCGCCCAGCTCCCCCTCCACCAGGGTGCGCACGATCTGCAGGCCCAGATTGCCGGAGCGGTGCGGGTCGAAGCCCTCGGGCAGCCCGACGCCGTCGTCCTGGACGGTGATCAGCAGCCGCGCGTCCTTGGTCGTGCCGCCGCGCACCGCGGATACCTCGACCGAACCGGTGTCCCCTTCGCGGAAGCCGTGCTCCAGGGCGTTCTGCAAAATCTCGGTAAGGACCATCGAGAGCGGAGTCGCCACCTCCGCGTCGAGGATGCCGAAACGTCCGGTGCGCCGGCCCACCACCTTGCCGGGTGAGATCTCGGCGACCATCGCGAGGACCCGGTCGGCGATCTCGTCGAACTCCACGCGCTCGTCGAGGTTCTGAGAAAGCGTCTCGTGGACGATGGCGATGGAACCCACGCGCCGGACCGCCTCCTCCAGCGCCTCCCGCCCCTTGGCGGAGTCGATGCGCCGGGCCTGGAGGCGCAGCAGCGCGGCGACCGTCTGGAGGTTGTTCTTCACCCGGTGGTGGATCTCCCGGATGGTCGCGTCCTTGGTGATCAACTCGCGTTCGCGGCGGCGGAGTTCCGTGACATCGCGCAGGAGTACGAGGGAACCGATCCGGGGCCCCTTGGGCTTGAGCGGGATCGCGCGCAGCTGGATCACGCCGTCGCCGCCCTCGATCTCGAACTCGCGCGGCGCCCAGCCGCTGGCGACCTTGGCCAGCGCCTCGTCCACCGGACCGCGGGACGGGGCGAGTTCGGCCGTGGCCCTGCCCAGGTGGTGGCCGACCAGGTCGGAGGCGAGGCCCAGCCGGTGGTAGGCGGAGAGCGCGTTCGGCGACGCGTACTGGACGATTCCGTCGGCGTCGAGCCTGAGCAGACCGTCCCCCACGCGCGGGGACGCGTCCATGTCGACCTGCTGCCCCGGGAAGGGGAACGACCCGGCGGCGATCATCTGGGCGAGGTCGGACGCCGACTGGAGGTAGGTCAGTTCGAGCCGCGAAGGGGTGCGCACGGTCAACAGGTTGGTGTTCCGGGCGATCACTCCCAGGACGCGTCCTTCCCTGCGTACGGGAATGGACTCGACGCGCACCGGGACCTCCTCGCGCCACTCCGGATCGCCCTCGCGCACGATGCGGCCCTCGTCCAGAGCGGCGTCCAGGAGGGGGCGGCGGCCGCGTGGGACGAGGTGGCCGACCATGTCGTCCTGGTACGAGGTGGGGCCGGTGTTCGGCCGCATCTGCGCCACGGAGACATAGCGGGTGCCGTCGCGCGTGGGCACCCAGAGCACGAGGTCGGCGAAGGAGAGGTCGGAGAGCAGCTGCCACTCCGAGACCAGCAGATGCAGCCACTCGAGGTCGGAGTCACCGAGAGCGGTGTGCTGGCGGACGAGATCGTTCATGGAGGGCACGTGGGCGAGCGTACCTGGCGCTTACCGCGGGTCCGCCCGGGAGATTTCCTCGACCGGGGCGGCTCCCGACGAGCCGCGGCGCCAGGGCGGGACCCTCAACCCGCCCACGGCACCGCAGCCCTTCAGGTGCATCGGCCGCCAGAATGTGCGGTACTGGCCGGCCGATCGGGAGGATCCGACGCGGTCAGGGCAGAGAGCGCCGGGTCCTCGGTCCGCTCTCCTGTGCGGGAAGAGCGGAGGCTTTACCCACGCATTGTGGACTAGACCATTCTCTCATGTCTATGCGTGGGGCAGATCTTTGTCGCGGCGGCGCGGGTCGCGGTTCCCTCCCGGCCGTCAGGCCCCATTCTCCGCTACGGAGCCCTCCGGCCACGCCGACATGGCGAGATCGGCCACCGCTTCCAGATCCTCCCTGGTGGCGCCGTCCCTGGCCTGCTGGGACATGCCCTGGAAGACCGCCGCCGTGAAACGGGCGAGGGCCGCGGGGTCGGTGTCCGCCGGCAGCTCGCCCGTCGCGACCGCGGCGGCGATACGGGACTGGATGTCCGCCACATTGGCATTGCGCCGCTCCCGCAGGGACTCCTCCACCTCCGGCGTCGTGCAGTTGGTGGCCGCGGTGATGACCAGGCAGCCCCGTGGGTGGTCCGGGTCGGTGAACTCGGCGGCGGCTTCACGCAGCAGCCGCGCCACACCGCCGCGCGCGGTGGGCTCCTCGTCGAAGGCGCGCCCGCCGAAGGCGCCGTGCGTGGCCCCATACCGCACGACGACCTCGTCGAAGAGCGTCCGCTTGTCACCGAAGGCGGCGTAGAGGCTCGGCGCCCCGATTCCCATGACGCGCGTCAGGTCCGAGACGGAGGTCGCTTCGTACCCGTGTTCCCAGAAGGTGCGGAGCGCCTGCTCCAGGGCCGTTTCGCGGTCGAAGGAGCGGGGGCGTCCACGCTGTTTCGTCGCCATGGGGTGAATTGTATAGCGGCCACTAGCAAAACGAATCGGGGTGGGGTACGGTTCTTTCTGTAGCGACCACTAGAGAAAGAGGGGGCGTCCGGCATGGGTGCATCCACGGGCAGGCTTGCGGGGAAGACGGCGCTGGTCACGGGCGGGAGC
>NZ_WMBF01000502.1:0-4398 GCF_019400875.1 Streptomyces anatolicus
GTTCTGGGGGCGGCTCGGGGTGCCGGGGCTCATCGACGTACACACGCACTTCATGCCGGAGCGGGTGCTGCGCAAGGTCTGGGCGTACTTCGACTCCTACGCGGCCGGCGGCGGGGTGGAGTGGCCCATCAGCTACCGGCATGAGGAGGAGCGGCGGGTCGAACTGCTCGGGGAGTTCGGGGTGCGGGCCTTCACCTCGATGATCTATCCGCACAAGCCGGGGATGGCGAAGTGGCTCAACGACTGGGCCGACGGTTTCGCGCGCCGCACGCCCGGGTGCCTGCGGACCGCTACCTTCTTCCCGGAGCCGGGGGTCGAGGGGTATGTGCGGGACGCCGTCGAGTCGGGGGCGCGGGTCTTCAAGGCGCATGTGCAGGTGGGGGGTTACGACCCCAATGACGTGCTGCTCGACCCCGTGTGGGGGCTCCTCGCCGAGGCCGGGATCCCGGTGGTGACGCACTGCGGGTCCGGGCCCGAGCCCGGCAAGTACACGGGGCCCGCCGCGATGGCGCGGCTGCTCGCGCGGCATCCGCGGCTGCGGCTCGTCGTGGCGCACATGGGGATGCCCGAGTACGCCGACTTCCTCGCGCTCGCCGAGCGGTATGAGGAGGTGCGCATGGACACCACCATGGCGTTCACCGACTTCAGCGAGGGGTTGATGCCGTTTCCGAGGGAGGAGTCGGGGCGGCTGATGGAGCTGGGGGAGCGGATCTTGCTGGGCAGCGACTTTCCCAATATTCCGTATGCGTACGTTCATCAGCTGGAGGCGCTGGAGCGGCTTGGGTTGGGCGATGAGTGGATGCGGGGGGTGCTTTACGGGAATGGGGCCCGGCTCTTCGGGGTGGGGTGAGCCGAGCCCCCTCCTGCGCGTGGGCCGAGGCCCCTCCTGCGCGCGAGCCGAGCCCCCTGCGCCGCGCGAGCCGAGGCCCTTTCTCAGGGAATTCACAGCTTCGCGCAAGAGTGCTCTCAGGGGCGCGGCCCAGCCTGTGGGGCATGACCACGACCACGCCCCAGGCGCGTACCGAACTGCTCAGGCCGGACGGTAGCCCCGTCCGCGTACTCGTGGTGGACGACGAGGAGTCGCTCACCGAGTTGATGTCCATGGCCCTGCGGTACGAGGGCTGGCAGATCCGCAGCGCGGGGGACGGCGCGGGCGCGGTGCGGGTCGCGCGCGCGTTCCGGCCCGACGCCGTGGTGCTGGACATGATGCTGCCCGACATGGACGGCCTCTCCGTCCTCGGCAGGCTGCGCCGGGAGATGCCGGACGTGCCCGTGCTCTTCCTGACCGCGAAGGACGCGCTGGAGGACCGGATCGCCGGGCTCACGGCGGGCGGGGACGACTACGTCACCAAGCCGTTCAGCCTGGAGGAAGTGGTGGCGCGGCTGCGCGGGCTCATCCGGCGGGCCGGGGCCGCGGGCAAGCGCGGTGAATCCACCCTGGTGGTGGGGGACCTGACCCTGGACGAGGACAGCCACGAGGTGACGCGTGGCGGGGACTCGATCCATCTGACCGCCACCGAGTTCGAACTGCTCCGCTACCTCATGCGCAATCCGCGGCGCGTGCTCAGCAAGGCGCAGATCCTCGACCGGGTGTGGAACTACGACTTCGGGGGCCAGGCCAACGTGGTCGAGCTGTACATCTCGTATCTGCGCAGGAAGATCGACGCCGGGCGGGAACCGATGATTCACACGCGGCGCGGGGCCGGGTATCTGGTCAAGTCCGCCCTGCCCGCGCCCGTACCGGCCTCCTCTGGTTCCTGAGGCGTGGGCTCCGGCGTCGGGCGGCGCCGGGGATACCGTCTTGTACGGCGTATGGGAGATGTTCTACGGTGTACGTGGCCTGATCCTCGTACACCGTAGAGCCAGGTATCCCAGGCGCCGCGCGAGACACCATCGCGGGCGCCCCGCCAGGCACCACGCCCCACCAAGGAGCCCGCATGACGGCGACGACCGCCGAGACGTTGGCCGCCCCGCCCCGGCACCCGCAGCGCTGGCTGATACTCGGCGTCATCTGTCTCGCCCAGCTCACCGTGCTGCTCGACAACACCGTCCTGAGCGTCGCGATCCCCTCCCTCACCCGGGAGCTGGACGCGTCCACGTCCGACATCCAGTGGATGATCAACGCGTACTCGCTCGTGCAGTCCGGGCTGCTGCTCACCGCGGGCAGTGCCGCCGACCGCTACGGCCGCAAGAAGATGCTCATCGCGGGCCTCGCGCTCTTCGGCATCGGCTCGCTCGTCGCGGCGTTCGCGCAGTCGTCCGCGCAGCTCATCGCCGCCCGCGCGGGGATGGGGATCGGCGGCGCGCTCCTGATGACCACGACCCTCGCGGTCGTCGTACAGATCTTCGACGACACCGAGCGCGTCAAGGCGATCGGCCTCTGGTCGACCATCAACTCCCTCGGCTTCGCGGCCGGTCCGCTGCTCGGCGGGTTCATGCTGAACCACTTCTGGTGGGGCTCGATCTTCCTGATCAACATCCCCGTGGCGCTGATCGCCCTCGCCGCCGTCGCCAGGATGGTGCCCGAGTCCAAGAACCCGCGGGGCGACCGCCCCGACCTGCTCGGCGCGCTGCTCTCGACGATCGGCATGGCCTCCGTGGTCTACGCGATCATCTCCGGCCCCGAGCACGGCTGGACGTCCGCGCAGGTGCTGGTCGCTGCGGCCACCGGTGTGCTGGTGCTCGGCGCGTTCGTGCTCTGGGAGCTGCGCATCCCTTACCCGATGCTGGACATGCACTTCTTCCGCAACCAGCGGTTCATCGGCGCGGTGGCGGGCGCGATCCTCGTCGCGTTCGGGCTCGCCGGTTCCCTCTTCCTCCTCACCCAGCACCTCCAGTTCGTCCTCGGATACGAGCCCTTGGAGGCGGGCCTGCGCACGGCGCCCCTCGCGGTGACCATCGTGGCCCTGAACCTCACCGGCGTCGGCGCGAAGCTGCACGCCAAGCTGGGCACGCCCGTGACGATCCTGTCCGGCATGAGCGCCCTCGCCGCGGGCCTCGCGGTGATCGCGCTGCTCGGCGGCGACGACTACAACGGCATGCTCGCCGGGCTCGTCATCATGGGCGCGGGCATCGCCTTCGCCATGCCGGCGATGGCCAACGCGATCATGAGCGCCATACCGGTGGAGAAGGCGGGCGTGGGCGCGGGCGTCAACGGCACGCTCGCGGAGTTCGGCAACGGCCTCGGCGTCGCCGTCCTCGGCGCGGTGCTCAACTCCCGCTTCGCCTCGCTGGTGGCGGTCTCCGCCGCGTCCTTCCCCGCGGCCATGGCGGCGGCCAAGTCGTCGGGCGAACGGGAGCGGATCGCCGACGCGTTCGCCTCCGGCCTTGAGACGAGTCAGCTGGTGGGCGCGGTCGCGGTCTTCCTCGGTGGTGTCCTCGCGGCGGCGTTGCTGCGCAGGGCGGAGAGGGCGGACTCCGTGCGGAAGTCCGCGGCATAGCAGCGGAAGTCCGCGGCATAGCATCGGGGGGAGGCGTGGGTGGAGCACTTCATTCCGGATCATTCGGGATCCTTCCGGATCCGCCGTTCGCCTCCCCACAGCGCTCCGGGCCGACGAGTCGGCCCGGGCCCCGACCAGGAAGGTGCGCCATGGCCAAGGCAGCCGGCCGCACGAACAACCCGGCGCGGACGAGCGTCTGGCTGCAGGGCAAGGCACCTCGCGGTGGCGGCCGCAAGGGCGACCAGCCGAGCGGGCTCGACCGGGACCGCATCACCGAGGTCTCGGTCCGGCTCCTGGACGCGGAGGGTCTCGCCAAGTTCTCCATGCGCAGGCTCGCCGCGGAGCTGAACGTCACGGCGATGTCCGTCTATTGGTACGTGGACACCAAGGACGACCTCCTGGAACTCGCCCTGGACTCGGTCTGCGGCGAGATGCGGCTGCCCGGCAAGGAGGCGCCCGCCGAGGCCTGGCGCGAACAGCTCCGTTCCCTCGCCGACGAGTACCGCGCGCTGCTGATCCGCCACCCCTGGGTGTCGCCGCTCGTCGGCCGCTTCCTCAACATCGGCCCGCACTGGCTGGAGTTCGCGCTCGCGGTCCAGCGCGCGGTGGGGCACACGGGGCTTCCCGTGGAGAAGCGGAACGGGGCGATCTCGGCGGTCTTCCAGTTCGTGTACGGCTTCGGGACCATCGAGGGCCACTACATGGCGCGGTGCGCCGAGGCGGGGATGACCCAGGACGAGTACTACCGGGAGGCCACCGGGAAGGTCCAGGTCGAGCTGGCGTCGCACGAGATCATGGAGAGTGCGGGGGAGTTGATGGCGGCGCGGGGTGGGGGCACGGTCGAGGAGATGTGGGAACGGGACTTCACGATCGCCCTCGATCTCATGATCGCGGGGATCGAGTCTCTCCTGCCGGGGGGCGGGTAGCGGGGCGCCCTTCCTCGCCGTCGCGGCTGCCC
>NZ_WMBF01000503.1:0-4397 GCF_019400875.1 Streptomyces anatolicus
GAGTGGGGGTGGGCCTGCGGGAGGCGGCGGGATCTGTGGTGGCGGTCCGAACTGCCCTTCCGGGGGTGCGCCGCTCTGGCCCCCTTGCGGGGTTCCGTCCGCTCCGCCCGATCCGTCGCCGGGTACCGCGTCGTGCTTGTCCCCAGGTCGCATCTTCGGCTCCCCCCAGCCGTGGCACGCAGGGCGATGTGTGACGCCCAATTACCCCACGATCGGGGAGGGTTGGGCACCCGTCAACCGCGCGGGGGACGGCTGCGACCCCCGGCTTTTGTGAGCGCCGCGAGTTCGAGGAGGGGGTCTTCGAAGCTGACGTTCTCGGCGATCTGGTGCAGGAGGCTTCGGTACTCCGTACGCCGGTTCACGGCGGTGGTGCCGAGCGTCAGCACCACCAGGCGTCTGCCGTCCGGGTGCGGGAGGTGGGCGAAGACCTGGAGCACCGGGTCTTGGGGGAGGCCGGAGTCGGCGGTCGGGGTGCGCACGGTCTCGCTGAAGGACGCGGGGCCGCAGGGCAGTTCGAGGTACGCGATGTTCGTGTGACCCTCGGCGCCCGCGACGGCTCGGGCGGCGGTTGCGGCGGGGGCGGCGGGGGAGATGTCTCGCCAGGACACGGTGAAGAGGGAGAACAGGAGGCTGCCCTTGGCGGTCCCGGATACGTCGTCGCGGTGCAGGCCGATCGCGCAACGGGTGGTACCGGCCTCGGCGAGAATGGCCAAGAGTCGCTGCCCCTGGGCGAGATGGGCCAGGAACTGCTGGCGGGCGAGCTCGTCGTTGAGGGAGTCCAGTATCGGCGCGAGGGCCTGGCGTAACGCTTTGGCGGCGGGCGAGTCCGCCGGATTCAGCAGCGCGCGGAAGGGAATGGTGGTGAAGCCCGCGGGTTGGGCGAACCACATGTCGGCGTCGGGGTTGTGTGCCGATTTATCGAGAATGAACCTGGGTGGGGTCACAGGGTCTTCTCTACTTTCGGCTTGCGGGGGTCCGTGTTCGGTGTGAATCCGGCGCGATGACCGCGTTCCACGTCCTCGGCCGAGGCGCCCCATTCCGTGGTGAGGGCGTGATCGGCCCCTGCCAGGCGCTGCCGCAGGATCTTGAATCGGCGGGGCATCCGGCCGTTCGGTGTAGGTGCGGCGAGGAGACCGATCATGCGGGGGTCACCGGCGAACCAGATCGTCTCGATCTGGGATTTCAACTGCGGCTTGGCACGGGGGGCCATCCTGCGGTGCCACCAGCCCACACGGAGATGGTTGGAGACGACGAGCGGGAGTAGCTGCTGTCGGTCGGCGGGGTTGGGGAACTCGAACCATCCGTACTGATCGCCGACGATATTGGGATAGAGGTTCAGGCCGTTCGGAACTTCCCGAAGGACCTGCCATGGGTAGGCGCGCAGGATGCGGAGCTTGCGCATGGCGTTGGGGAAGTACCCAAATACTTGGACGAACAGTCGCCAGCTGCCGTAGATGGTGTAAGGGATGAAAATCCACAGCATCAAACTCTGCTCGACGGGAAGTGCGATGAGAGCGATCCACACACCGACCCACCCGATGAGGCCGGCCACATTCTTTACCATGAGCAGTATCCAGGCACGCCGCGTCGGTGGATGCTGCCATGCGGTGGGGTAGTCGGCAGGATTCATCGGGGGCACTTCTTTCTGCTTGGAGTGGTTAAGAGAAGGCGAAACGTGCGATCGTCGGCACTCCTGGCAAGTCGAGCAGGAGACGCCCGCCATCAACCTTGGTAGACGTCTCGGCCCTGCCTTCGTCGTCGTCGACGAGCCCGTATCCGGCAGTCACGAGGCCCATGGCACCTGAAGTAGCAGCCACATTCGTAGCGGCCGTTTCGCTGGTGACCACTGCGTTGACCAGAGGGTTCCCCAGCTGGGCGATATCCTTGCCCGCGTCCCAGGTGTGTGTGCCGTAGGTGGCCAACTTCTGCCCGAGACTCATCGCCCCAGCTCCTGCCTGAACCGCCTGAGTGGCAGTGCGGCCGCCCTTGATGACGGCTCCGAGGCCCGGCGCCATCCCTACCGCGTCGGCTCCGACCGAAACCACGTTACCGAAGAAGTCAGCGTCGAACTCGCCCTTGGTGAAGCCGTCCTTCAATGACGCCCACACGACTGGATCCGACACACGAACCCCAAGCGCCACAGCACTAGTAGCTGATGCCGCAAGCATCAGCGCGGCCGCCACCCCGAGCCCCAGAGGCCCAGTGGCAATGATCGCCGCCAACGCCAGAACCCCGGCCACCGCGCTGAGAATGTCCGGCAGGTTCTCCTTGACCCACTCGCAGGCCTTGTCGAACCAGCCGGGCTCGTGCGGTGCCAGCTTGTCCGTCGCGTCGCGGATCTTTTCCGCGCGGTACTTGGACCTTTCCGCGTGCTCGCGCCGCAGGCTCCGCGCCCTGGCCAGGATCCGGTCCAGCTCCGCCTGGGCGTCCTCGACCTTTCCGTCGGCGAGCTTCAGGGCCTTCTCCGCGTCGTCCCGCGCCTTCCCCTGCTTGCCATTCTTGTCATGCTTGTCCAGGTCGGGGTCGGCGCCGACCGTATCGGCGTGCCCCTTCGCCGCCTTCAGCGCCTCTCGGGCCTCCTTGGCCTTCCCGTTCAGCTCCCGCGCCCGGCGCTGGAAGTCGTCCAGGTCGACTTCCCAGCGCTCCAGCTGCTTGGCGGCCTTTTCGATGGAGCGTGCGGCGTTCTTGAGGTTCAAGGAGAGGGGGCCTTCCTCGACGGCCTCGCGGAAGGCCACGGCCGCGTCCCCTTCCCAGTAACTGCCGTCCATCAGCTTGGTGACCACCTTGCGGGTGTCACGGAGGACGGTGACGCAGCTGTCCAACTTCTTGTGCAGCTCTTTTACGGTGTCGCAGTCGCCGGGAGCGGGATCGAAGCCGAGGTCCGGATAGGTGGTGGCGGCGCTCGTCACCTCGGGATCTCCACCACGTCGTCCTTGGTCTTCCCCGCCTTGTTCATGGCTTTCGCCAGCGCCGCCTCGACCTCCATGAAGGCGTTCTTGTTCTGCTCGATGAGCTTGGACAGGTCCTCGGTCTGCTCACCGATCTGCTCCGCCCCGTACTTCCAGTCCTCCTGGAAGTCCTCGCAGGCCTTGTCGAGGTCGTCCGTCCCCAGGCCTCCGACGGTCGCGTCGGCCAGGGCGCTGCGCAGGCCCTTCAAGGACCTGACGGACCCGTCGAGCAACTTCATGAACTGTTCTAACTCGACCGCGTCGACTCTGAGCTTCTCGGCCATCGCTGCCTCGCCTTCAGTTGTCGCCTGTCGCCTGTCGTCTGTCGTCTGTCGTCCCGGACTCGATGTTCATCCTGGCCTCAGCGGCAGGCGGCGGGCGGGGCTTTGGCGCGATTCCCGCCATGGCTTCCCGGGCCAGGCGTCTTCCCGGGTCAGCCCGCGGGGGAGTCGCTGACCTTGCCGACGGGGCTGATGGTCAGCTTCGGGGCGTTGTCCGAGGAGTCCCCGCCGCTCACCGGGAGGGAACCGGCGGGCCAGGCGATCGTCACGGTCTTCGTCTCGTTCGGCGGGGTCACCAGGATGTGGGCGACGCGGACGCCGGAGCCGCCGGTGGTGTTGACCGGGAAGGTGAGGTTGAAGGCGGCGGACTCGCCGTCCTTGAGGACGGCGGGGTGGGACTGGTCGCCGTTGCGGTCGACGGAGAGGGTGTCGCCTGTGGCCGTCTTGAGGTCGACGCCCGCGTAACCGTCGATGGAGCAGTCGCGGCCGCCGCCGTTCTTGAACTGGACGGTGATGACGCCTTCCGTCTTGTCGGTGGTGTTGTCGGCGGCGGTCACCTCCAGCGCGTCGCTGCGGCAGGCGCCGACCTCGCCATCGCCCTCACCGGTGCCGTTCTCCCCGGCGCCCTCGTCCGCAGAACCGGAACCGCCGCTCCCACCCCCGCTGGCGCCGCCACCCTGCCCGGCGTCGGCGGACGTGGTCGGCTTCGCGCCGGACGGCGAGTCCCCCGCCTTCGCGGCGTCGTCGTTGTCGCAGGCGGTGAGCGCGAGCGCGCCGAGGAGCGCGACTCCGGCGAGCAGCGTCTTCGAGGCGTGCGTGAGCTTCATGGCGGGGTCCCCCGTGAGGTGCGAACTGGTCTCGGTACGAGGCCGGGCTCCCCGGCCTGACCACCAGCGAAGCCGTCCCCGGCGGGCGGGGGAAGAGCCGCCGGACGATCAGGGATGCTGGAACGCTTCCAGGGGGCCTGACCTGCGTAGATAACCTCTGCGTGGAACGCGGTGCTGGGACAGGAGTGGGTGTCGGCGCGCATACCGCGGTCGCCGCGTACCGGCCGCTCTCAGACCCTCGGCTCCCCGTACCAGCGCCACTCCGTCAGCCGTGCCCGGCCCGGGAGTTCGCCTCGGCCCGTCGCCCACAGGGGGGTGGGCCAGGGCGGGGTGTCCGTGGG
>NZ_WMBF01000879.1:0-377 GCF_019400875.1 Streptomyces anatolicus
CAAGGCATCCACCGTGCGCCCTTAAAAACTTGGCCACAGATGCTCGCGTCCACTGTGCAGTTCTCAAACAACGACCAACCACCCATCACCCCGCCAGCGAACCCAGTGAGTTCACTGGGGTCGGCATCGAAGGACAGGCTTTACAGCCCGTACCCTCAGATACCCAACAGCGTGCCCGACACCCTTCACCGCTTCCCTCAACTTTCCACGCTCCAAAGAGCAGTACTTGCAGGAGAAGACAATCAAGTGTGCCGAGTAGTCAACGTTCCACCCATGAGCTACCACCGTCGATCGTTTGCCGACGTAGTGGCCTCTGAACGGCCGAAGCGGCTTAGAAGTGCTCCTTAGAAAGGAGGTGATCCAGCCGCACCTTCCGG
>NZ_WMBF01000880.1:0-346 GCF_019400875.1 Streptomyces anatolicus
TATCGTGGCCTCCCACGTCCTTCATCGGTTCCTGGTGCCAAGGCATCCACCGTGCGCCCTTAAAAACTTGGCCACAGATGCTCGCGTCCACTGTGCAGTTCTCAAACAACGACCAACCACCCATCACAGCCCGCCAAGAGCGAACCTTCACTGGGGTCGGCATTGAGGTCAGGAACAAGTCCGTACCCTCAGATACCCAACAGCGTGCCCGACCAGTTACCGCCCGAAGATCATGCTTTCCACGCCCTAAAGAGCAGTACTTGCAAGCCTCCGGCCCGAGAACCAGGCCGAGTAGTCAACGTTCCACCCATGAGCTACCACCGTCGATCGTTTGCCGACGTAGTGG
>NZ_WMBF01000881.1:0-316 GCF_019400875.1 Streptomyces anatolicus
CAGCGTTCGTCCTGAGCCAGGATCAAACTCTCCGTGAATGTTTTCCCGTAATCGGGATGAACACCACGAGAGCGGAACGGTCGGGAGGAATAATCCCGTCCGTTCACAGCGTCCTCGCTGTGCGCCTGTACGAACAAATGCCGTACAGGACTTTTCCAAAGGAACCTCAACCCGATCGGAACCGATCAGGTCGGGGTATCAACATATCTGGCGTTGACTTTTGGCACGCTGTTGAGTTCTCAAGGAACGGACGCTTCCTTTGTACTCACCCTCTCGGGCTTTCCTCCGGGCGCTTCCCTTCGGTGTTTCTTTTGTT
>NZ_WMBF01000504.1:0-4393 GCF_019400875.1 Streptomyces anatolicus
CCCGTACCGCCGCCCACCTCACCGCCCGCCACGCCCGCGCACGCCTCCCCTCCGAGGTCCCGGCGGCGGTACGGGCCCTCGCGGAGGCCGTGGAGCGGGGCGGGCAGGGCGCCGCGCGCGTCCCGGCGCCCGGGGACGAGCCCGGCGACCACGCGGCACGCGCCCTCGACCACGCCGTCCGGCACGCGACGGAGACCCTGAACGACGCCGACCCGCTCGGCGTCATCGAGAGCGAGGACCGCCTCGGCCGTCCCGCCGCACTGCGGGTCCGGGCCCGGCGCGCCACCCGCAACGTCGTGCTCTCCGGCACGTCCTGGCGCTACGGCCTGCGACTCGCGCTCTGCATCGGCATCGCGCAGGCCCTGGTCTCGCTGATCGACGTGCCGAGGTCGTACTGGGTGGCCCTCACCGTCACCTTCGTGCTCAAACCCGACTTCGGCTCGGTCTTCTCCCGCGCCGTCCTGCGGGCGCTCGGCACCGCCGCGGGCCTGGTCGTCGCGGCCGCCGTCCTCGCGGAGGTGCCGCACGGCTGGTGGGACGTGCCGGTGATGATGCTGCTCGCCCCGCTCATCCCCGCGCTCACCACGCGCGGCTACGGCTACCAGACCGCGGCGATCACGCCGGTCATCCTGCTGCTCTCCGACATCCTCAACCAGCAGGGGCTCGGCCTGGTCGTGCCGCGCCTCGTCGACAGTCTCATCGGCTGCGCCATCGCGCTCGTCGCGGGGTATCTGCTCTGGCCAGAGAGCTGGGGGACACGGATCGGCGACCGGCTCGCGGACGCGGTCGCGGACACCGCCGGGTACGTGGAGTGCGCGTTCGGCGCCACCGCGGGACCGGCCGCCCGGGCGCGCCTGCGCCGCCGCCTCTACCGCGATCTGTCGGTGATCCGCTCCGAGTTCCAGCGGGCCCTGACCGAGCCGCCGCCGACCGGCACGCGGGCCACGGCGTGGTGGCCGCTGGTCGTCGCGGTCGAACGCATCCTGGACGCGACGACCGCGGCACGGGTCCGTATCCGGCACGGCGCCGAGCCCCCCGCGCCGGACGAGGTGGCCGAAGTGGCGAGCGAGCTGAGGGAGCTGGCGACGGGCCTGCGGGCATCCGCGACCCTAGAAGAGGTCCGCTCCCACTTCACGGTGGGCCCAAAGGAAAGCGTCCTGGAGCCCCTGCGCCAGGAGGTAGCGGCAGCAAGAGCCATCGCAACCCCGCAGCCATAGCGCCCCGAGGGGTGGCGCCCCGTAAGGGGCGCGGGGAACTGCGCGCCCAGCCACATAGGACCCGCAGCTCCCCGCCCACCACACCCAATCACCCCACCTTGTGCAACGCCTTCGCCAGCCCGTTGGCCCAAAGCTGCTCGACCTTGGCCCGCTCGGCCGCATCCGGCTGCGCGTTGGTGCAGGAGGGCCCCGGCCCGCCCCCGGACATCAGCTGGCTGCAAGGCCCGTCGTACGTGTCCGGCAGCCCCAGCACGTGCCCCGTCTCATGCGTGGTGACGCGAGTCGAGTCGTACTCCTTGTTCTGGGCGTAGTCCAGGAAGATGTACCCCTTGCCGTGCCCGTCGGTGCTCGCGTACGAGCCGCGCGAGTCGTTGCCCTCGCGGTAGGAGAAGCTGGCGCCGGAAGTGCCCTGCTGGAGCTTGACGTTGGAGACCGCGGCGTTCCATATGGACGTGGAACCGGCTATCTGCCGGGCGAAGGTGGGGGCTCCGGACGCGTCGTAGACGACGGTCACGGACTTCGCACCGGGGTTGGCGGCCCGCTTCTCGGCGACGGCCTTGACTACGGCGTCGAAGAACGCCTTGTTGGCCTTGGCCTCCCGCGCCGAACCCTCGTACGAGGCATACGAGGCGTACGAACTGGAAGCGGACGGCGCTGACGGCGTGGGCGCCAGCGGGGCCGCCGAGGCAACCGTGGAGGTCACGCCGAGTCCGGCGACGGTGAGACCGAGGACCGCCGCGACGGACAGGTATCGCTTGCTCATGTGTGGGGGGCTCCCTACTCGTTCAACCGACCGTGGGGGGTCGATGAAAGGTGAACTTTTCGGTGGCTGTGAGTCTCGGGGAGCACGGGACGCGTGGGGATGATGGCAACTCGCGATAGCCCGGGGCTATCACCCGGCCCCCCGGTCTGCCCAGAACGGCTGGTTCTCATGGGGCTTGGGCGTCTGGTGCGACGGCCGTACCGGCTCTACGCTCATCGACCATGGAGCTCGAGGTCAGGCACCTCCGCGCGTTGTGCGCCATCGCCGACACCGGCAGCCTGCACAAGGCGGCGCGTCAGCTCGGCATGAGCCAGCCGTCGTTGACGACCCAGCTGCGGCGCATCGAGAACGCGCTCGGCGGCCGCCTCTTCGACCGCGAGCGCACCGGCTGCCGCCCCACACCGCTCGGCCGGGTCGTCCTCAGCAGGGCCCGCCCGCTGGTCACCGAGATGCGGGCCCTGGTGGCCGAGACCAGGGCGGCCGCCGCCCGCGCGAGCGACGGCCCGAGGCTGCGCATCGGCTCCACGGCGAGCCGCGCCATACCGGGCTGGCTGCGCAGGCTGCGGGTGCGCCTGCCCGGCACCGAGATCTCGCTCCAGATGGACGTGTCCGCCAACGCGCTGCTGCGCATGGTGGCGGCGGCACAGCTCGATGTCGCGTTCGTGCACGAGGTCGAGGGCAGCCCGCTGCGGCTGCCGGAGTCACTGCGAAGACGGGTGCTGCTCGACCGCGAACCGCAGTTCGTCTCCCTCGCCGCCGACCATCCGGCGGCGGCACGTCCTGTCGTGCGGCTCGGCGACCTCGCGGACGACCGCTGGATGGTCGACCCCACCGTGGACGGCGAGTGGGACGGCCTGCGCCGCATCCTGACTGCCGCCGGGCTCAACCCCCCTGTCCTGCACGGCGATTACCTCACCGGGGCGTCCCTCGTCGCGACCGGCGAGGTCGTCACGCTCTGCCAGCCGACCTCGCGGGGCCGCGCCGACATGGCCGTACGCCCCCTCTTCGGCGACCCGCTCGGCGTACGGCTCCTGGTGGCGGCCCGTACGGAGGACGAGCTGAACGCGGTCTACGGCGAACTGGAGGCCGCCTACTGGGAGGCGGCGCGGCAGTCCTCCGCCTACACGGAGTGGCTGCTGCGGGCCGGCGACCCCCGGGGCGCGGCCGGCGGGACCTTGGTCCCCGCCACCCGGTGACCTTCGGCCACACTCCCTCTGACCTGCACTTTCGCCTGCTTTACGGTACTGCGTCACGGCATGAGGCCACTTGTTACATTCCCTACGGATGACGCACACATGGCGCCCGTAACTTCATGGCTGTCGCCGCCGCAAAGGGGCACAAAGACGGACAGCTCGAACGACCAGCAACGAGGGGCCACCCATGCGCGCCACCCGCCGTACCTTCCGTACCGCCGCCATCGCCACCGGAGCCATCGCCGCTCTCGCCGTCCCGGCCACGGCCGCCTTCGCATCGGACGCCCCGTCTCCCTCGCAGGGCCAGGTCACCACGGATGACCAGGGAACCAAGGACCAGGCAACCAAGGACCAGACGAAGCCGGACGACACCAAGACGGACGACACGAAGACGGACGACAGCACCAAGACGGACGAGAACAAGAAGCCGGACGACACCAAGAAGGACGAAGAGAAGAAGGAAGAGAAGAAGGACGACGCGGAGAAGGACACCGACACGACGCCCAAGCCCGGCAGCTGGGAGTCGAAGGGCACCACGGACCTCGGCAACGGCTGGTCCGCGAAGGTCCAGGTCAACGTCTCCGCCCGCACCGCCAAGGCCACCCTCACCCTGAACGGCGCGGCCAAGGGCTCGCTCACCGCATACGAGAAGGCGGCGCGCACCACCGTCGACGGCAACACCTTCACCCTGACGCCCGACGGCACCATCAGCATGAAGGCCAAGCCGGTCCCGCCGAAGCCGGTGCACGACAAGCGCGTCCACAAGGCGACCGTCAAGCTGGCCGACGGCTCCGTCGCCAAGATCTACAAGCTCGGCCCGCACCACTACCAGGCCGACATCTTCGCCCACGGCAGCAGGCTCGACACCCTCGACGCCAACGGCAAGGCCGCCTACGGCCAGAACAACGGCCTGCACGTCGTCCTCAACCCCGACGGCACGATCAAGTCCTGGGTCGAGGGCAAGAACCACCACGACAAGAACCACCACAACAACGGCACGAAGCCGCAGCCGGTGAAGCCTCAGCCCAAGAACGGCTCCCACCAGGTCGTCCCGAAGGGCGGCGTCAAGGCGGGCGCCGAGGGCGTCACCGCGGGCTCCTCCGAGGACGCCCCGCTGATCGCCGCGGGCAGCGGCATGGCCGCCCTCGGCGCGGGCGGCCTCGGCTTCGCGCTCTACCGCCGCAGGCAGAACGGCTGAGCGGTTCCCCCCGGTACGAGGG
>NZ_WMBF01000505.1:0-4366 GCF_019400875.1 Streptomyces anatolicus
ACGTTTCAGGGGGTACGGCGGCGGAGGAGGCGGAACGCGGCGTACGTTGCGGCGGTCGCGAGGGCTAGGACGATGCCGGTCTCGATCAGCTGGGTGTACCAGAAGTGGGATCGGGGGTGGTAGTCCATGTACCAGGTGGTGATCTTGGTGTCGGTGGGGCAGGAGAAGCCGGACTGCGGCTTCGGGACGCACTGCCATGCGTAGAAGCGGTCCCCGGCGGCGTTGGTGACGCCCTGGTCCATGGAGAAGGAGTCGAGCCGGAGGGGAGGGAAGTGGTCCTCGTCGGTGGCGGGGCCGCTGGCCGTCTTCACGGGTACCAGGTGCCAGCGGAGGCTGCCCATGCCCCACAGGAGGACGCCGGTGACGATGCCGGTTGCGGCCATCGCGAGCAGTGTGCGGCGCACGGCCAATCCGATGAGCGTGCCGAGGGCCACGGCGAACAGGTCGTACGCGACGAGGGCGGGGCCGGTGGCCTCGTAGACGCCGCGGTCGGCCCAGTGGAGGTTCCAGCGGATGCCGATCACGTCGGAACCGCCGAGCTGGAGCGCGGCCATGAGGAAGAGCGTGCCGCCCACGGCCAACGTGGCGGCCGTCGTCAGTTTGGCGGCGAGCCAGCGCGCGGGAGAGACGGACTGGGTCCAGGAGAGCTTGTACACCCCGCTCTCCATTTCGCGGGCGACCATCGGGCCCGCGATGAAGACACCGATGAGCAGGGGCAGCAGAAGCAGGAGCAGGGCGCCTCGCTCCAGGCTGAGGTAGAGCAGGTCGCGGGCGCTGCTGAAGCCGAAGAAGGTGTCGCAGGGTTCGGCTGCGGAGCAGTCGCCCTCGGATTCCGGGTAGGCGTGGGCCGCCCAGCGCAGCCAGCCGATGTAGGCCAACGTGAGGGCGAGGACGGCACCTCCCGTCCATAGCGCGGTGCGGTGCACCCGCACGTCCACCCAGCGCGGGCCCCGCAGAGTCGGCATGCTCATGCCGCCACCCCCGGCCGGGACGGGGCGGTCGTGCTCGGCGTCAGGAGCGCGGGCGCGTCCGGTGAGCGGAGATGGGCCAGCAACAGTTCCTCCAGGGAAGGTTCCTCGATCTCCCAGCCGTCGCCGGGTGGGCCCTCGGGGCGGATCAGGGCGGTCACCCCGCGTCCGGTGGCGCGGGATTCGATGACCGTGTGCGGGGCGAGATCGGCGGGCGGGCGCGCGCCGGTCACCAGGGCGTGCGCGGCGACGAGGTCGTCGATGCCGCCGCCGAGCCGGATCCGCCCGCCGGAGACGAGGAGCAAGTGGTCGCAGGAGTCGGCCAGTTCGCCGACGATGTGCGAGGACATGACGACGGTGGTGCCGTGTTCGGCGGCCTCCGCCATGAGCGTGCCCATCAGCTGATGGCGGGCGAGCGGGTCGAGGTCGGCCATCGGCTCGTCCAGGAGCAGGAGTTCGGCCCGCTTGCCGAGCGCGAGGGCGAGGGCGACGCGGGTGCGCTGGCCGCCGGAGAGCGTACGGACGCGGGCGCGCGGGTCGAGGCCGGCGCCGCCGACGACGCGCTCGGCGACGGCCATGTCCCAGCGGCCCGGGTTGAGTTCGGCGCCGAGCCGCAGGGTGTCGGCGATGGTCAGCCGTGGGTGGAGGGGCTTGTCCTGGGCGACGTACGCCACGCGGGCGCGGGCCTTCGCGGGGCTGGTGCCGAGGACGGTCAGGGTGCCCTCGGTGGGGCGGGCGAGGCCGGCCGCGAGGGCGAGCAGGGTGGATTTGCCGGCGCCGTTGGGGCCGACGACCGCGCAGATCCGCCCGACGGGCAGGCGGAACGAGCAGTCGTGCAGGGCGCGGCGGCGGCCGTGGCGTTTGGTCAGGGCGCGCGCCTCGATGGCGGTGTCGGTCATGCGGAGTCCCCCCTGGTCGGTGCGGGTGAAGCGGCCGGGGCCGGTGTAGCGGCCGGTGCGGGTGAGACGGCCGGTGTGTGAGTGGCCGTCGGTGTGCGGGTGGCCGTCTGTGCGCGGGTGGCCGTCGGTTCTCGCGGCGGTGCGAACTGTTCTTCGAGTACGGCGTTGAAGAGCGCCGCCACGTCGTCCTTCTCCAGGCCCGCCGCCCTGGCCCGCGCGGCCCACTCGGCGAGCTCCCCCCGGAGCGGTGAGTCGGCCGGGGCGCTGCCCAGTGACTTGCGCACGAAGGTGCCGAGGCCTCGGCGGGCCTCGACGAGGCCCTCGCGCTCCAGTTCGCGGTAGGCCTTGAGCACGGTGTTCGGATTGATGGCGGTGGCCGCGACGACCTCGCGTGCCGTGGGCAGCTTGTCGCCGGGGGCCAGCAGGCCCAGGCGCAGGGCCTGTTGGGTCTGCTGGACGATCTGGAGGTAGGTGGCGACGCCGCTGCGCCGGTCGATGCGGTATTCGACCACTGCCTTGCACCACCCTTTCACTAATTGAGTAGTGAAAGGGTGGTGCAGGGCTCCGGTCGCTGTCAAGTAACGTCTGCGGCTCAGCATTGACGTGAACACGATTTACGGGGGTCCCACCTTGTCCGTGCCTCAGCGAGCCCGGCGCCGGAGTTCTCACATCCCGCAGGGCGGTGGCAGCGGCGCGTTCGGCGCCCTCTCGCCCCTGATGAAGGTGGCGGTGCTGCTCATCGCGGCGGTCGTCGCGGGCGTGTGGATGTACACGAGCCGGGGCAACTCCAGCGGCTCCGACAGCGAGAGCGCCAAGCGGCCCGCGTCGGCCGAGGTCGGCGACTGCGTCCAGAACAAGGGTTCGGAGGGCAGCCCCGACATGGAGGTCATCGACTGCGGGAACGCGAAGGCGGAGTACGAGGTCGCGGGTCTGGGCGAGACCGAGTGCAAGGCGGGGCAGTCCCGTTACGAGCAGACCCGGCGGGGCCGGGTGCAGTTCTCGATGTGTCTTACGGAGGTCGCGGCGAAGTAGGCGGCGGGGACTGGCGGGGCGCCCGACGGGCGTACGCGTGAGGGCGCGGTCCTCCTCGGGTCTCCCCGGGGAGCGCCGCGCCCTCCGCGCTCTCGTGCTCTGCCGTGCTGGCCTGAGCTGACGCGCTCAGGACTCCGTGCGGTACATCAGGTCCGTCTCGTGCGTCACGAAGCCCAGCCGCTCGTAGACGCTCACGGCCGCCTTGTTGTCCGCGTCCACGTACAGCATCGCGGTCGGCAGGCCCGCTTGCGCGAGGTGGCGCAGGCCCGTCGTGGTCAGGGCCTTGCCGAGGCCGCCGCCCTGGGCGCCGGGGCGGACCCCGACGACGTACACCTCTCCGAGCTCCTCCTGCGCGTGCACCTTCGTCCAGTGGAAGCCGACCAGCTCCCCGTCCTTCTCGGCGAGGAAGAAGCCGGCCGGGTCGAACCACGGCTCCGCCTTGCGGTCGTCCAGGTCGCGCTGGGTGAGGGAGCCCTGTTCGGGGTGGTGGGCGAAGGCCTCGGCGTTCACCGCGAGCCAGGCCGCGTCGTCCTGTCCGGGCACGAAGGTACGTACGGACACGCCCTCGGGGAGGACCGGCTCGGGCAGCTTCAGGTCCGTCAACGGGCGCCGCATCTGCCGCAGTTCCCGGAAGAGGGCGAGGCCGAGCACCTGCGCCAGGTGCCGGGCGGCGGGGTGCCCGCCGTGCGCCCATACGCGAAGGCGCCGCCCGGACTCGCCCAGCAGCGCCGAGCCGAGCGCCCTGCCGTGGCCGCGGCCGCGGTGCGCGGGGTGCACGACCAGCTCGGCGGCGGGGGCCTCCACGGGGTCGGTGTCCTCCAGTTGCGCGTACCCGGCGAGCTGGTCGCCGACGCTGAGCAGCAGATGCCGCACGCCCTCGCGGGCCCCGCCGCGGAGCTGGAGCCGCCCCTGCTCGGAGACCGCCTGCTGCCCGTCGGCGCGGGCGGCCTCCGCGAGGAGCGCGAGCACGGCGTCGGCCTGCGCGGGGGAGAGGACGGTAAGGGTGTCGATCTTCCGGAGGAGCGGCGCGGGAGCCTCGGCGGGCCGGTCGTCAGTCATGGGTCGAGGGTACGGCGACGGCCCCCACGGCACCCCGGCCGGTGGCGCCGACGGCGCGGCTCCCGCGCAGGGCTCCCACCCCGGGCGAGGCAGACCACGTAAACGCCGCGGGCCGCCGTGCGAGGGAACCCCGCCTGACGGGGGCGGTACCCCAACCCGGTGCGCCGCGCGACCGGCGGCGGGAGGAGTCGCGATGGCAGGGCCGCGCCAGGTCGGGGGGCGGTGGAATCCCCGCGCGACCGGCGAACGATCTCCTGAGTGGCGTTGGGACCCCCGCGCGACTGGCGGCGGGTCGCGTCCGGCGGCCGGTGCCCGCCGGGTCGGCGGGCGGAATCCGCCGACAGGCGGCGGAGCCCCGCCCGCTGGGCGGCGAAACCCCGCCTGACCAGCGGCAGAACCCCCCCGGCC
>NZ_WMBF01000050.1:0-22372 GCF_019400875.1 Streptomyces anatolicus
CCCTCGAGGAGCGGCTCTACAACCAGGTGTGGGGCATGTTCGAAGACCTGGCCCGCACCACGGCGGCCTACCGCAGCGCCGTCGACTTCGCCGACTCGCGCAGGGAGCAGGAGCTGGACAAGGTCCTCGACGACCCGCGCAGCCGCATCGGCGGCGCCGGTGACGCCGCGCGCGAGCGTGCCCGGGCCAAGCACACCGACCTCGTCGGCCAGGCCAGGGCGGCCCTCGACCGCGACCTCGCCCAGCTCGCCGCCGAGGCCGAGGTCGTCGAGCCCGCCCTGCCCCCGGCGTTCGCGGCGTGGAGCAGCCCCGTATGGCACGCCTATCGCGCGCCCATGGAGATCCCGATGGCCGTGCGCCTCGGCGACCTCCACCTCCCCGAGCGCACCGGGCTGCGGATCCCCATGCTCGTACGGCTGCCGCTGGAGCGCGGTCTGTGGATCGACAGCGGCAAGGCGCTGACCAACCACGTCACCGACTCCGCCGAGCTGCGCCGCCTCGCCACGGACACGGCGGTCGCGCACGCCGCGCGGCTGCTCGCGGTCTATCCGGCGGGCGAGTTCCAGGTGCACGTCATCGACCCGGCGGGCGCCGCGACGGGCGCCCTGGCCCCGCTCGTGTCGGCCGGTGTCCTCGCCGGGCCCCCGGCCTCCGGCGCGGCCGGCGTCTCCGCGGTCCTGGCCAAGCTCACCCAGCGCGTCGACCTGGTCCAGATGGCGGTCCGCGGCGGCGCCGCCGACGCGCTGCCCCCGGACCTCGACACCGCCGAGCAGCTCCTGATCGTCAACGACTTCCCGCACGGCTTCGACGACCGCGCCGTGACCCAGCTGCGCTACCTCGCGGACGAGGGCCCGGCCGTCGGCGTCCACCTCATGATGGTCGCCGACCGGGAGGACGCCGCGGAGTACGGCCCGCTGCTCGACCCCCTGTGGCGCGCGCTCCTGCGGCTGACCCCGGTCCCCGATGACCACCTCGCCGACCCGTGGGTCGGGCACACCTGGACGTACGACCCGCCGGTCTTCCCGCCGGGCAGCCGCATCCTGGGGCAGATCCTCGACCGGGTCGCCGCGGCCCGCCGCAACGGCGGCCGCTGAGCTGGACCGGGCTGCGCGGGCCTGGCCTGAGCGGCGGCCCTGAGCTGGGCTTTTGGCTTTTGTTTGCCATCGCCTTTACCAACCCTTGGTGTTTGGCGTACTCTTCTACCAGCGGAGGGGAGTACTCCCGGCTGCGACGTGCCCGTCAATACGGACCGCCATCGGTCCCGGGGCGTCGGCCCGATTCATGGCGGTGACCGCCTCGGGTGGAAGAGACCTCCGGCAGCGACGACGCTGATCAGTAGCCGTACGAAGCCGGAGGCGCAGTGGACGTTTCAATGACCCTGTGGGTAGCGACCGTTCTAGGGCTGTGTGCCCTGATCGCGGTCGACTTCTTCATCGGGCGCAAGCCCCATGACGTATCGATCAAGGAAGCCGGGACATGGACGGTCGTCTGGATCGTCCTCGCGGCGCTCTTCGGCGTCGGCCTGCTGGTCGCCGGTGAGAGCCAGGCGTCCGGCGAGTTCTTCGCGGGATTCATCACCGAGAAGTCGCTCTCCGTCGACAACCTCTTCGTCTTCATCCTGATCATGGCGAAGTTCTCGGTGCCGTCCCACCTCCAGCAGCGCGTGCTGCTGTTCGGCGTGCTGATAGCCCTCGTCCTGCGTGCGATCTTCATCGCCGCCGGCGCCGCGGTCATCGCCAACTTCTCGTGGGTCTTCTACATCTTCGGCGCGTTCCTGATCTACACCGCCTGGAAGCTCATCCAGGAGGCGCGTGCCGACGACGAGGAAGAGGACTGGGAGGAGAACCGCCTCCTGAAGTCCATCGAGAAGAAGTTCGGCGTCTCCGACCGGTATGAGGGCACCAAGCTCTTCATCCGGAAGAACGGCAAGAAGATCATGACGCCGCTGATGGTCGTCATGCTCGCCATCGGCACCACCGACGTGCTCTTCGCGATGGACTCCATCCCCGCGATCTTCGGCCTCACCCAGGACCCGTACATCGTCTTCACCGCCAACGCCTTCGCGCTGATGGGTCTGCGCCAGCTGTACTTCCTCATCGGCGGACTGCTCAGGAAGCTGGTCCACCTCAGCTACGGCCTGTCGGTGATCCTCGGCTTCATCGGCGTGAAGCTCGTCCTCCACGCCCTGCACGAGAACGGGGTGCACGTCCCCGAGATCTCCATTCCGGTCTCGCTCGGCGTCATCTGCGGCGTCCTGGTGATCACCACGATCACCAGCCTCATCGCCTCCAAGAAGCAGGAGAGGCAGGCGACGGCCGAGGCCGCCGCCGCGGGGGAGACCGAGAAGGACAGCATCGAGGCCTGACGGTCTCACCGGATGCCGCCCCCGGCAGGGGGCGGCACCGAGTAGCGACACCCAAGCGCCCGGGGCAGCATCGAGTCATGGTCACTCGGCTCCGGGCGCTCGGCATGCGGTGGACGACCGTGGTCCCGCTCCTCGCGATCGTCCTCCTCGCGCTCACCTGGGGCCGCGATCTGCCCGGTGTGGTCGTCGCCCTGGTCACACTGGTCCTCGCCGGAGCGGTCCTCGCCGCCGTCCACCACGCCGAGGTGATCGCCCACCGCGTCGGCGAACCCTTCGGCTCGCTCGTCCTCGCGGTCGCGGTGACCATCATCGAGGTCGCGCTGATCGTCACCCTCATGGCCGACGGCGGCGACAAGAGCTCCACGCTCGCGCGCGACACCGTCTTCGCCGCCGTGATGATCACCTGCAACGGCATCGTGGGGCTCTGCCTCCTCGTCGGCGCGCTGCGCCACCGCGTCGCCGTCTTCAACCCCGAGGGCACCGGCGCCGCCCTCGCGACCGTCGCCACCCTGGCCACCCTCTGCCTGGTCCTGCCGACCTTCACCACGACCAAGCAGGGCCCGGAGTTCTCCACGAGCCAGCTGACCTTCGCCGCCGTCGCCTCGCTCATCCTGTACGGCCTGTTCGTCACCACGCAGACCGTGCGCCACCGCGACTACTTCCTGCCCCTCACCAAGCAGGGCGAGGTCATCGACGCCGACAGCCACGCCGAAGGGCCCTCCTCCCGGCAGGCGCTGACCAGCCTGGGGCTGCTCGCGCTGGCCCTGATCGGCGTCGTCGGGCTCGCCAAGGGAGTCTCGCCGACGATCGAGTCGGGCGTGGAGAGCGCGGGCATGCCGCACGCCGTGGTCGGCGTGATCATCGCGCTGCTCGTGCTGCTCCCGGAGACCATCGCGGCCGTACGCGCCACCCGCCGCGACCGCGTACAGACCAGCCTGAACCTCGCTCTCGGCTCGGCGATGGCCAGCATCGGCCTGACCATCCCGGCCGTCGCGGTCGCCTCCGTGTGGCTGGCCGGGCCGCTCGTGCTCGGCCTGAGCGCGACCCACATGGTGCTGCTCGCCCTCACGGTGATCGTCGGCACGCTCACCGTCGTACCGGGGCGCGCCACCCCGCTCCAGGGCGGCGTCCATCTGGTGCTCTTCGCGGCGTACCTGGAGCTGGCGGTCACGCCGTAGCCGCCGCCAGCAGCCGACGCCCCGTCCCCGGAGCACGCCGTAGCCCCTCCCCGGGTCAACCCGTGGCCGGCACCGCCTTCCGCACCGGCCGCGTCTCCGGAAGCAGCGCGAAGCATCCGAGGCTCAGCACGGCGATCCCCGTCAGATACGCGGCCACGCCCCACGGCGTCCCCTCCCCGTGCGCCACCGCCGTCGCCACGATGGGCGTCAGCGCGCCGCCGAGCACCCCGCCGAGGTTGTAGCCCACCGCGGCGCCCGTGCAGCGCACACGCGGCTCGTACAACTCGGGCAGATACGCGGCGATCACGGCGAACATCGTGATGAACGCGACCATCGCCACCACGAAGCCCAGGAACATCAGCAGCGGCTCCCCGGTGGAGAGCAGCGCGATCATCGGGAACATCCACAGCGCGGACGCGGCGCAGCCGAGCAGGCACAGCGGCCGCCGCCCGTAGCGGTCGCCCAGGACGGCCACCACCGGTGTCAGGACGCCCTTCACCACCACGGCCGCCATGATGCAGGCCAGCATGACCGTGCGGCTCACGCCCAGCCGCTCCACTCCGTAGGCGAGCGACCAGGTCGTCACCGCGTAGAAGACGGCGTACCCGACCGCGAGCGCGCCCGCCGTCAGGAGCACCAGGCGCCAGTGGTCGCGGACCACCTCGACGAGCGGCACGCGCGCGTGCTCGCGCACCCGCAGGAAGTCGGGGCTCTCCGCGAGCGAGCCGCGCAGCGCGAGCCCGGCCGCCGCCAGGACCCCCGCGGCCCAGAACGGCACGCGCCACCCCCAGGCCGCGAACTGCGCGTCGGTGAGCGTCGCCGAGAGCGCCAGCATGATGCCGTTGGCCAGCAGGAACCCGATCGGCGGGCCGATCTGCGGAAAGCTCGACCACAGCCCACGCCGCTCGGCCGGGGCGTGCTCCGCCGTCAGCAGCACGGCACCGCCCCACTCCCCGCCGAGGCCGAGCCCCTGCACGAACCGCAGCACGAGGAGGAGCAGGGGAGCGGCGATGCCGATCGACTCGTACGTGGGTACGCAGCCCACGGCGACCGTGGCGAGGCCGGTGAGGAGCAGCGACCCGATGAGCACGGGCCGCCGCCCGCGCCGGTCCCCGATGTGCCCGAAGAGGACGGACCCCAGGGGCCGCGCCACGAAGCCCACTCCGAATGTCGCGAAGGCCGCGAGAGTTCCCGCCAGCGGGGAGAACGTCGGGAAGAACAGGGGGCCGAGGACCAGCGCCGCGGCCGTCCCGTAGATGAAGAAGTCGTAGAACTCGATGGCGGTCCCGGCCAGCGAGGCCGCCGCGAGCCGCAGCAGAGAAGGTTGTTTCGTGGTGCGCATGCTGCGTCAACTACCCAGAGTGACGGGCGGTTACGGGGGGCGCACGGTGGTGATCGGGTAGCTCAGTACGTCACCGTGACGCGCCGCCCCGGTCCGTCGACCCGCACCGTGCCTCCGTAGGGAATGACCAGTTGGGGATCGGTGTGCCCGAGGTCGACGTCGAAGACCGCCATGGTGTCCGGGGCATACGTGCCGAGCGCCCGCAGTACGGCTTCCCGCTGCTCACGCGCGTGCGCGGCCTTCGCTTCCGCCTCCTGGGGGCGGGCGAAGGACCACGCCTTGGCGCGTCCCATCAAGAGGGCGGGGAAGCGCCGCAGCAGCCCGCGCTCGCCCATGTTGCGCAGGATGCGGAAGACCTGGTCGGCGCCGAGCAGTTCCTCCGAGGTCTCCAGGAACAGCACGCACCCGTCGTACGCCGAAGGGTCCCGCGCGATCTCACGGTCCGCCATCAGGAGCCACGAGAGGATCTCCAGCTCGCCGCCCCAGGAGCGGCCCTCCACGACCCGCTCGGGCCGATGCCAGAACCAGCCGCCACCCGGCTCGGTCGGCGGCTCCTGCGCGAGGCTCGCGGGGTCCTCCCAGGGCAGGTCGACATCGCGGTAGCGGTCGGCCGGGTGCAGCTCATGGCTTCCGGAGGTGAAGAGCGCGGCACGCAGCGAACGCTCGGTCAGGGGTGCCATCGCGCCGGGCCGGCCGAGCTCGCACATCACGGACGCGCCGTGGTAGCCGACGATGCCGCACTGCCAGAGGTAGGCCAGCAGGTTGGTGTTGTCGCTGTAACCGAAGAACGGCTTCGGGTGTGCGCGGATCAACTCGCGGTCCAGGTAGGGCAGTACGGTGATCTGGTCATCGCCACCGATGCTCGCGATGAGCGCCTTGACGGTCGGGTCGGCGAACGCCGCGTGGATGTCGTCCGCCCGCTCCTGGGGCGTCGCCCCCATCTTCCGCGTCGAGGGGTACTCCACCGGTTCGAGACCGAAGTCCTTGCGGAGCCGTTCGAGGCCCAGCTCATAGGGGAGCGGGAAAAGCTCCGGCAGGCCGCTGGAGGGCGAGAGCACGGCGACGCGGTCACCCGGCGAGGGCTTGGGCGGGTACAGCGGTTCGATCATCATGGGGCGCAGCGTAGGACCGTACTCACCGAAGGCGCACCGGAGTTCCCGCGCGCGGGAGGCGTGATAGACCTCCTTCATGACCCTCGGTACCCGTAGCCTCGCCACCGCCCCGATCATGATCCTGAACGGCCCGAACCTGAACCTCCTCGGGCAGCGCCAGCCCGAGATCTACGGCTCGGACACCCTGGCCGACGTCGAGACCCTGTGCGCTAAGGCGGCGGCCGCGCACGGCGGCACGGTGGATCTGCGGCAGAGCAACCACGAGGGCGAGCTCGTCGACTGGATCCACGAGGCGCGCGAGCACCACGCGGGCATCGTCATCAACCCCGCCGCCTACTCCCACACGTCCATCGCGATCCTGGACGCCCTCAACACCTGCGACGGGATGCCGGTGGTGGAGGTGCACATCTCCAACGTCCACCAGCGCGAGGCTTTCCGGCACCACAGCTACGTCTCGCAGCGCGCCGACGGCGTCATCGCGGGCTGCGGCGTCCAGGGGTACGTCTTCGCGGTGGAGCGGGTGGCGGCGCTGGTGGCCGCCGGGGCGTGACGCCTGCCCCCGGCCCGCCGGCGCCGCCCGTGCTCACCAGCCGCGGGCGCGCCACTCCGGGAGGTGCGGCCGCTCGGCGCCCAGCGTCGTGTCGTCGCCGTGGCCGGGGTAGACCCACGTCTCGTCGGGGAGCGTCCCGAAGATCTTCGTCTCCACGTCGTCGATGAGGCTCGCGAACGCCTTCGGGTCCTTCCAGGTGTTGCCGACTCCGCCCGGGAAGAGGCAGTCGCCGGTGAAGACGTGCGGATGGCCGTGCGGGTCGTCGTAGACGAGCGCGATCGAGCCCGGTGTGTGGCCCACCAGGTGGCGGGCGGTGAGGGTGACGCGGCCGACCGTGATCGTGTCGCCGTCGTCGACCAGCACGTCCGTCGGCACCGGGATGCCCTCGGCGTCCTCGCGGCCCGCGTACGTCCGCGAGCCGGTCGCCGAGACGACGGCGGCGAGCGCCTGCCAGTGGTCACCGTGCTGGTGCGTGGTGACGACGGACGCGATGCCGTCGTCACCGATCAGCGTCAGCAGCGTCCCGGCGTCGTTGGCCGCGTCGATCAGGAGCTGCTCGCCGGTGGCCCGGCAGCGCAGCAGATACGCGTTGTTGTTCATCGGCCCGACCGCGACCTTCGAAATCATGAGGTCCGGCAGCTCGTGCACATCCGCGCCCCCGCCGACCTTCACCGCTCCGCTGTACGTCATGCCGTCAGCCTATAGCGGGGGCAGGTCCGGCAGGAGGCCTCCTTCGGCCGTCAGCGCGGAGCCGTCGCGGCGGCCGGAGAGCCAGCCGACCACCTCCGGCGCGGGGCCGGACACCTTGACGGTGACGTCGTCGGGGGCGCCCTCGCGGCCGGTGCGCCACGCGTGCGTGCCGTCCGTGATCAGCGTGGGCGGCACACCGGCGTTCCCCGAGAAGCGTGCGGTCAGGAACGAGATCTCCCGCTGTACGAACTCCTCCGGCAGGTCTTCGAGTTCGTACCCGATGCCGAGGTCGGCGTGGTGCAGCTCGACCTCGACCCAGCGCCGGAAGGGCACGCGCGACGCGGAGTCGGTGACGCCGTTGCGCAGCTCCACCGTGCGGGACCAGTCCGCGGGCTTCGCCGTCTCGTCCCAAAAGCGGGCCGCGCTCTCCGCCACGTCCGCCAGCTGCTCGGTGAGCGCGCGGGGGGCGTCCCGCTCGATGTCCGCGTCCCGGGCCTCGGCGCTCGCGTACATCGGGCGCCCGGCGAGGACGTTCACCAGCGCGTCCGCGTTCCGCGCGAGGTGGGCGAGGACATGGCCGCGGGTCCAGCCCGGCAGCCGTGACGGCTCGGCGGTCGAATCGTTGTTCAGTTTCGCGGCAGCGCTGAGCAGCCGCTCGGTCGCGTCACGTACAGACGCCAGGTCGCGCACATGATCAATCATGGGGCCGACGATAGCTGCGTCACACGTTCGGGTGAAGGAGTCCAGGTCACCCCGTAAATCGAATGTGCGTGCTATATGGTCGGGAGTGGCATCGGGCATTCTTGACGGTCCGGATGTGTTCCACAGGTGAACCGGGGAACCAGCCCGGCGTTGTCAGTGGCTCGCCCTAGTCTGTGAAAGACGGGGTTTCGTCCCTGTCACTTCTCTCTAGAAAGGTGCGGACCGGCGTGGCCGACCGTCTCATCGTCCGTGGCGCGCGCGAGCACAATCTCAAGAACGTCTCGCTCGACCTCCCGCGTGACTCCCTCATCGTGTTCACCGGTCTCTCCGGCTCGGGCAAGTCCTCGCTCGCGTTCGACACGATCTTCGCCGAGGGCCAGCGGCGGTACGTCGAGTCGCTGTCCTCGTACGCCCGGCAGTTCCTCGGCCAGATGGACAAGCCCGACGTCGACTTCATCGAGGGCCTCTCCCCAGCGGTCTCCATCGACCAGAAGTCGACCTCGCGCAACCCCCGCTCGACGGTCGGCACCATCACCGAGGTCTATGACTATCTGCGCCTGCTCTTCGCGCGCATCGGCAAGCCGCACTGTCCCGAGTGCGGCCGCCCCATCTCCCGGCAGTCGCCGCAGGCCATCGTCGACAAGGTCCTGGAGCTGCCCGAGGGCAGCCGCTTCCAGGTCCTGTCCCCGCTGGTGCGCGAGCGCAAGGGCGAGTTCGTCGACCTCTTCGCCGACCTCCAGACCAAGGGGTACTCCCGCGCGCGGGTCGACGGGCAGACGATCCAGCTCTCCGAGCCGCCCACGCTCAAGAAGCAGGAGAAGCACACCATCGAGGTGGTCATCGACCGCCTCACGGTGAAGGACTCCGCCAAGCGCCGCCTGACCGACTCCGTGGAGACCGCCCTCGGCCTCTCCTCGGGCATGGTCGTCCTCGACTTCGTCGACCTCCCCGAGGACGACCCCGAGCGCGAGCGCATGTACTCGGAGCACCTCTACTGCCCGTACGACGACCTGTCCTTCGAGGAGCTGGAGCCCCGCTCCTTCTCCTTCAACTCGCCCTTCGGCGCCTGCCCGGACTGCACGGGTATCGGCACGCGCATGGAGGTCGATCCCGACCTGATCATCCCGGACGAGGACAAGTCGCTCGACGAGGGCGCCATCCACCCCTGGTCGCACGGGCACACCAAGGAGTACTTCGGCCGGCTCGTCGGAGCCCTCTCCGACGCCCTCGGCTTCTCCACCGACATGCCCTGGGCCGGCCTGCCGCAGCGCGCCAAGAAGGCCCTCCTGTACGGCCACAAGACGCAGATCGAGGTGCGCTACCGCAACAGGTACGGCCGCGAGCGGGTCTACACCACCGCCTTCGAAGGCGCCGTCCCCTTCGTCAAGCGCCGCCACAGCGAGGCCGAGAGCGACGCGAGCCGCGAGCGCTTCGAGGGCTATATGCGCGAGGTGCCCTGCCCCACCTGTGAGGGCACGCGCCTCAAGCCCATCGTGCTCGCCGTCACGGTCATGGGGAAGTCCATCGCCGAGGTCTCCGCGATGTCCATCAGCGACTGCGCGGACTTCCTCGCCGAGCTGAGGCTCGGCGCCCGCGACAAGAAGATCGCCGAGCGCGTCCTCAAGGAGGTCAACGAAAGGCTGCGCTTCCTGGTCGACGTCGGCCTGGACTATCTGTCGCTGAACCGCGCCGCGGGCACCCTCTCCGGAGGCGAGGCCCAGCGCATCCGCCTGGCCACGCAGATCGGCTCCGGCCTCGTCGGCGTGCTCTACGTCCTGGACGAGCCGTCCATCGGTCTCCACCAGCGCGACAACCACCGCCTGATCGAGACCCTGGTACGGCTGCGGGACATGGGCAACACGCTCATCGTCGTCGAGCACGACGAGGACACCATCAAGGTCGCCGACTGGGTCGTCGACATCGGCCCCGGCGCGGGCGAGCACGGCGGCAAGGTCGTGCACAGCGGCTCCATGAAGGAGCTGCTCGCCAACGACAAGTCGATCACCGGGCAGTACCTCTCGGGCAAGCGGTCCATCCCGATTCCGGACGTGCGCCGCCCCGCCGACCCCTCGCGTCAGCTCACGGTGCACGGCGCCCGGGAGAACAACCTCCAGGACATCGACGTCTCCTTCCCGCTCGGCGTCCTCACAGCCGTCACGGGTGTCTCCGGTTCCGGCAAGTCCACGCTGGTCAACGACATCCTCTACACGCACCTGGCCCGCGAGCTGAACGGCGCCCGGTCCGTCCCGGGCCGCCACACGCGCGTGGACGGCGACGACCTCGTCGACAAGGTCGTGCACGTCGACCAGTCGCCCATCGGCCGCACCCCGCGGTCGAACCCGGCGACATACACCGGAGTCTTCGACCACGTCCGCAAGCTCTTCGCGGAGACCACGGAGGCGAAGGTGCGGGGGTATCTCCCCGGGCGCTTCTCCTTCAACGTCAAGGGCGGCCGCTGCGAGAACTGCTCCGGTGACGGCACCATCAAGATCGAGATGAACTTCCTGCCGGACGTGTACGTCCCGTGCGAGGTCTGCCACGGCGCGCGCTACAACCGCGAGACGCTGGACGTCCACTACAAGGGCAAGTCCATCGCCGAGGTCCTCGACATGCCGATCGAGGAGGCGCTCGACTTCTTCGGGGCCGTGCCCGCCATCGCCCGGCACCTGCGGACGCTCAACGACGTGGGCCTCGGGTACGTGCGCCTCGGTCAGTCCGCGCCCACGCTCTCCGGAGGCGAGGCCCAGCGCGTGAAGCTCGCCTCCGAACTCCAGAAGCGCTCCACGGGCCGCACCGTGTACGTCCTGGACGAGCCGACCACCGGTCTGCACTTCGAGGACATCAGCAAGCTGATCACGGTCCTTTCCGGCCTGGTCGACAAGGGCAACACGGTCATCGTCATCGAGCACAACCTCGACGTCATCAAGACCGCGGACTGGGTCGTCGACATGGGCCCCGAAGGCGGTAACGGCGGCGGTCTCGTCGTCGCCGAGGGCACGCCCGAGGCGGTCGCGGGGGTGTCGACCAGCCACACCGGCAAGTTCCTGCGGGAGATCATCTCGGCGGAGCGGATCAGCGACGCGATGCCCTCGCAGGGGCGCAAGCCGGCCAAGAAGGCCCCGGCGAAGAAGTCCGCCGCCAAGCGGGCGGTGGCGGCGAGCGCCACGGCCACGAAGACGACGGCGACGGCCACGGTCAAGGCGGGCGCCTCCGCCAAGAAGGCGGCCGGCAAGAAGGTGGCTGCCACGAAGGCGGCCACCACGAAGGCTGGGGCCGCGAAGGCCGGGGCCGCGACCAAGAAGGCGGCTGCTCCGAAGAAGGCGGCTGCTTCCAGCAAGGCGGCGGCACCGGTGAAGTCCGCCGCGCCCAAGAAGGCCGCCGCCAAGAAGGCGACCCGGGCCCGCAAGGCCTGACCGGCGTACGCCGAAGGCTCCCCGTCCCTCACCAGGGGCGGGGCGCCTTCGCCGTCTCCGTACGCATCCGTACGCGTCCGGAACCCCTGCGGAACCCTCCAGTGGCCCGAGCACGTCTTGTCCGGCGTCCCGCCGCCGTGGTCCGCTGGCCCCCATGTCCGTACGCACTGAACGCCAAGGCCCCGTCACCACCGTCGTGCTCTCCCGGCCCGCCGCGCGGAACGCCGTCGACGGGCCCACCGCCCGCGCGCTCGCCGACGCCTTCCGTGCCTTCGACGCCGACCCGGACGCCTCCGTCGCCGTCCTGTGGGGCGAGGGCGGCACCTTCTGCGCAGGCGCGGACCTCAAGGCCATCGGCACCCCCGACGGAAACCGCGTGACCGAGGACGGCGAGGAGGACGGCCCCATGGGGCCCACCCGTATGCGCCTGTCCAAGCCGGTGATCGCGGCGATCTCCGGGCACGCCGTCGCGGGCGGCCTCGAACTCGCCCTCTGGTGTGACCTGCGGGTCGCCGAGGAGGACGCGGTCCTCGGGGTCTTCTGCCGCCGCTGGGGCGTCCCGCTCATCGACGGCGGGACGGTGCGGCTGCCGCGGCTGATCGGCGAGAGCCGTGCCATGGACCTGATCCTGACGGGTCGCCCGGTGAACGCGGCCGAAGCGCTCGGCATGGGCCTGGTCAACCGCACGGTCCCCACCGGCACCGCGCGTGCCGCCGCCGAACGCCTCGCCGCCGAGATCGCCGCGTTCCCGCAGACCTGCCTGCGCCGCGACCGGCTCTCCCTCCTCGAACAGGGCGGCCTGTCCGAACGGGAGGCGATGGCGGGGGAGCTGCGGCACGGCCTGCACTCCCTGACCGAAGCCACCGAGGGCGCCGCCCGCTTCGTGGCGGGCGCGGGGCGGCACGGGTCGTTCACCCAACGGTGAGCCCCGTCCGCCGCGCCCTACGGCTGGCCGCCCGCTACCGCTACCCCAGCTCCGCCGCGTACGGAGGCTCCGCGCCCGCGCGGGAGCAGGTGAGCGCCGCCGCGCGTGCCGCGAAGCGCAGTACGGCCGTCCAGGCCTCGGTGTCCAGCGCGGCCGCCGCGTCCGGCGAGAGCGCGTCCCGTGCCGCCAGGCCGTGCAGCAGCGCCGCGTTGACCGTGTCGCCCGCGCCGATCGTGTCCACCACGTCGACCGGCTCGCCCGGCACACGCAGCTCGATGCCGTCCCGCGTGTAGAGCCACAGACCGTCACCGCCGCGCGTGACGACCACGGCCGACGGCCCGGACGCCAGCCACTCCCGCGGGGTGCCGCCGAGCCAGTCGGCGTCCTCCTGCGACAGCTTGAGCAGCGAGACCGACGGCAGCCAGCTCTTGAACCGCGCGCGGTACGCGTCCGCGTCGGGGATCAGCACAGCTCGTACGTTCGGATCGAGCGCCGTGAACACCCCGTCCGCCGCCGCCCGGCGCAGCAGCTCCTCGTACGCGCTCGCCCCCGGTTCCAGGACCAGCGAGCAGGTGCCGAACGACATCGCCCGTACGCCGTCGGGAAGCCGGTCCGGCGCGCTGAAGAGCCGGTCGGCCGTGCCCTCGACGTAGAAGGAGTACCCGGCCGAGCCATCCGCGCCGATCGACGCGACCGCCAGCGTCGTCGGCTCGGGGCCGCGCTGGACGTACGAGAGTTCGACACCGGCGGCCCGCAGCCCGTCAAGCAGCGCCTCGCCGAACGCGTCCCGGGACACCCGCGAGCAGAAGGCGACGGGCGAGCCGAGGCGGCCGAGCGCCACGGCCGTGTTGTACGGGCCGCCGCCGAGCCGGGGCGCGAGCGCGGGCAGCCCGGCACCCCGGTCCGCACCCCGGTCCGCACCCCGGTCAGCTCCCCGGTCCGCCTCCTGCGGCACGAGGTCGATCAGGGCCTCTCCTGCGACGACTATCACGGGCGGTTCCTCTCGGGCGGGCGCTGCCAGGGCTCGGCTCGGGCCACGCGGCACGCGCCCGGCGTTCCGTTCAGGCTAGGCCGTGCGGCCTCCTTCGGCCGGAAGCGGGCAGCACTCGGGCGCCCCCGTGCCGGACCCGGTCCCGGGGGTTCGCGCCGGTAGGGTCTAATCCGTCACCGACGCCCCTGACCTGTGGAGACACCATGTCCGGCACGCCCCACGCCCGCCGCACCGTGCTGCGGGCCGCCGCTCTCGCCCCGGCCGTCGGGCTCGGCCTCACCGCCTGCTCGTCGGGCGACGGCGGGTCGAACCGCTCGGCGCCGACCGCGCCGGTGGACCTCGGGAAGGCCGACGACGTCAAGGTGGGCGCCTCGAAGCTGTACACGGACCGGAACGTGGTCGTCAGCCGGATCACCGACGACGAGTACACGGCGTACAGCACGATCTGCACCCACGCGCGGTGCCCGATCAACAAGCTGGAGGGGCGCAAGCTCGTCTGCCAGTGCCACGGCAGCCAGTTCGACGCCACGAACGGCAAGGTGCTGAAGGAGCCGGCCGTCAAGCCGCTGGCCGAGCTGCCGGTCAAGGTCGAGAACGGCAAGATCATCGCGGGCCCCGAGAAGAAGGCCTAGCCCACCCGGCCCCTGCTCCCGTCCCACGCGATTACTCCCAGTCCCACGCGATCCCCAGCAGCCCCGCCCGCACCTGCGGCTCCACCAGGTGCACCGAGCGGTGGCTGCCGCTCAGCGTCAGCTCCTGGCGGCCGCCGCGCGGGCCTGCGGCCGACTGCTGGGCGAAGCGGTGGCAGCGTACGGGCAGGGCCTGCTCGTCGAAGCGGATCTGGAGCGCGTACTGCCCACCGGCGTAGGTGAAGCCGCGCACGTACTCGGTGGCCGTCCCCGCCGTGCCGTCCTCGAAGCCGTACGCGAACAGATGCGTGTCGCCCGCCCGCAGCCGGGTGTCGAAGAGCAGTTCGGCGACGAGCACCCCCGTCCCCTCGTGCCAGCGCACGCGTCCCGTACGGCAGTTCTCCAGCGCCCGTACGCGCACGCGGTCGGGGGCGCAGCCGGGGTCGCCGTGGTAGATGGCGACGTAGTGGTCAACGCCGTCGCGGTGGGCGCGTACGACGTGCTGTGACTCGCGGCCGACCAGCTCGCGGCGCGCGCCGATCCGCACCCGCTCGTGGTGGCCGATGGTGTGCAGCCCGCCGTCGACCGGCGAACCCAGCTCGGCCAGGAGCGCGCGCAGCACGTCGGAGGCCTCCACCAGGGAGCGGTACGAACGCGCGGCCGGCCGTTCCGTCTCGGCGCGCTCGCCGGGGTGGGCGAGCAGCCTGATCAGTGACTCCTCGGGCAGCTGAAGGATCTCCTCCAGGGCGCGTACGGCACGCAGCGACTCGGCGCGCTGGGGGCGCCGGGCGCCCTGCTGCCAGTAACTGAGGCTGGTGACGCCGACGTTGATGCCGTGCTGTGCCAGATGGTGGCGCACCCGTTGCAGCGGCAGCCGCCGGACGGCGATCGCGGTGCGCAGCGCGAGGTGGAAGGGGCCGGTGCGCAGGGCGGCCGTCAGCTCCGCGGGCTCGTCGTCCGCCATCCATGCCGCGTCCGCGGGCGCGCCCTGTGCGAACCGTGTGCCGTGCCGCATGCGGCCCCCTTGCTGTGAACGTTCACTTCGGCCGCCCGGCGTTCGCGCCGGTCGGAGCGGGTCGCCAGGTCGGCGTGCGGCATGCGTTCACATCCGTACGCCGCCGTTCACGGCCCAAGTAATTCCGCATTGAAGCGTGTTGACCTGCACCCGACAACACTCGATGCTCAATCGCAGCGTCCGGACGCGCTCCTCCACACCCCACATCCCTCGGGAGGAACGCGATGCGCCCACCGATCAGCAGGAGCAGCGGCACAGGCAGACGCAGACGTCTCTGCGCGCTCGCCGTCGTCGCCGCGGCGCTCCTGACCGCACCCACGGCCACGGCCGCGGCGGCCCCCGCCCCCCTCACGTCCACCGCGCCCACCGCCTCCGAGGCGAGCGGCACGGCGGCCGCCGACCCGTCCGTCCTCGCCGCCAAGCGCCTGAACATCACCATGCAGGCGCAGCAGAAGACCAACTGGTGCTGGGCCGCGGGCGGCAACACCATCGCGACCTTCATGGGCCGCAACTACAGCCAGAACCAGTTCTGCAACGCCTCCTTCGGGCGCAACCAGAACACCGAGTGCCCCAACAACCAGGCCACCCTCGGCAATGTGCAGAACGGCCTGCGCTGGGCGGGCATCAACCCCGGCTCGTACGTCACCGGCTGGCTGCGCTACGCCACCGTGCAGTCCGAGATCAACGCGAACCGCCCGGTCGAGACCCGCATCCAGTGGTCCAACGGCGGCGGCCACATGCACGTCATCTACGGCTACGACGACGCCAGCAGCTGGGTCTACTGGGGCGACCCCTGGCCCTCCAGCGACCGCTACAACTGGGCCTCGCACGCCTGGTACGTCGACAACAGCACCTTCTCCTGGACCCACTCGCTCTACCGGATCGGGGCGTGAGAGCGATGACCCGTCACCTTCCCCGCCCCCTGGTCAGAGCCGCGCTCGCCGGTTCCGCCCTCACCCTCTCCCTGGGCCTCGCGGCCCCGGCCGCCTCGGCCGACTCCGGTCCCGCGGCCCCCTCCGCCGCCTCCCGTGACGCCGCGCACAAGGCGGCGAAGGCCCCGAAGACCCTGGAGACGCTCTCCCGCTTCTTCTCCCGGGAGGGAGCGGTCACCAAGGCCGCCGCCGACCCACGGGTCGAGGGCAAGGCCGTGCCCGTGTACTACCTCTCCCCGGAGTTCGTCGCGGGCAAGAAGGGCGCCCCCCTCGCCCGCCTGGAATTCCTCGCCAGCAAGGCGGTCTCGTCCGACGGCCAGGAGGCCTCCCTCTGGACCGTCCGCAGGGGCGGCTCGTGGCAGGTCGTGAACATCGCCACAGGCGACGACGAGACGCACTACGCGCGCGTGGGCGCCGAAAAGCTCCCCGGAGGCACCGTCTTCCACGAGCCGCAGATCAACGCCTGGTACGTGCAGAGCCACGCGCGCGTGCTGCCCCTCGACAAGGACGCGGTACGTGCCGTGGGCGCCGACGGCACCTCGCTGGCCGCCTACCGCACGCGCGTGCAGAAGGCGTACGCCGACAAGCTGCCGGGCTCCGCGTACGAGAAGTCGGGCAAGGCGGGCGGTTACGACGCCCCGAAGCCCGAACAGGCCTCCGCCGCGGACCCGGCCGGGAGCCCGGTCGAAGGCCCCGTGACGGTCGCCTCCTCGCTGGCAGGCGCGGGCGCCCTGGTCGCCCTCGGCCTCTCCGGGACGGCCCTCGTGCGGCGCCGCAGGGCGCGGCAGCGGGGCTGAGCGAGCCGGGGACGGCGGCCGGGACGCCGGCCGCCGTCCTCTCCGGGGGTGCGGCCGCTGTTCCCCGCGGGGTGCGGCGGCCGTCCCTGACGGGTGTGGGGCGGCCGTCCCCTGCGCCGACCCGGACTGTCAGCGCACGCCAGTAGGCTGTCCGACATGGCCGACCCTTCCAGCTACCGCCCCAAGCCGGGACAGATCCCCGACGCCCCGGGGGTCTATAAATTCCGCGACGAGCACCGCCGGGTGATCTACGTCGGGAAGGCCAAAAGCCTGCGCCAGCGCCTGGCCAGCTACTTCCAGGACCTGGCGAATCTGCACCCCCGCACCCGCTCCATGGTGACGACGGCCGCCTCCGTCGAGTGGACGGTGGTGAACAACGAGGTCGAGGCGCTCCAGCTGGAGTACTCCTGGATCAAGGAGTTCGACCCCCGGTTCAACGTCAAGTACCGCGACGACAAGAGCTATCCGTACCTCGCGGTGACGATGAACGAAAAGTTCCCGCGCGTGCAGGTGATGCGCGGACAGAAGAAGAAGGGCGTGCGCTACTTCGGCCCCTACGGCCACGCCTGGGCCATCCGCGACACCGTCGACCTCCTCCTGCGCGCCTTTCCCGTACGTACGTGCTCCGCGGGCGTGTTCAAGAACGCCACCCGCACCGGCCGCCCCTGCCTGCTCGGCTACATCGGCAAGTGCTCGGCGCCCTGCGTGGAGCGCGTCACCCCCGAGGACCACCGCGAACTCGCCGAGGACTTCTGCGACTTCATGGCCGGCCGCACCGGGACGTACATCCGCCGCCTTGAGCGGCAGATGGCGGACGCGGCCGAGGAGATGGAGTACGAGCGCGCGGCGCGCCTGCGCGACGACATCGACGCCCTCAGGAAGGCGATGGAGAAGAGCGCCGTCGTCCTCGCCGACGCCACCGACGCGGACCTCATCGCCCTCGCCGAGGACGAGCTGGAGGCCGCCGTCCAGATTTTCCACGTCCGGGGCGGCCGCGTGCGCGGCCAGCGCGGCTGGGTCACCGACAAGGTCGAGGCGGTCACCAGCGGCGACCTCGTCGAGCACGCGCTCCAGCAGCTCTACGGAGAGGAGAGCGGCGACGCCGTGCCCAAGGAGGTCCTGGTGCCCGCGCTGCCCGACCCTCTGGAGCCGGTACAGGAGTGGCTGACCGAGCGCCGGGGCGCCGGTGTCTCGCTGCGGATCCCGCAGCGCGGGGACAAGAAGGCCCTGATGGAGACCGTCGCGCGCAACGCCCAGCAGTCCCTCGTCCTGCACAAGACCAAGCGGGCCTCCGACCTCACCACCCGCTCCCGCGCCCTGGAGGAGATCGCCGCCGCCCTGGAGCTGGACAGCGCGCCCCTGCGCATCGAGTGCTACGACATCTCACACCTCCAGGGCGACGACGTGGTGGCGTCCATGGTCGTCTTCGAGGACGGCCTCGCCAGGAAGAGCGAGTACCGCCGCTTCCAGATCAAGGGCTTCGAGGGCCAGGACGACGTCCGCTCCATGCACGAGGTGATCACGCGCCGCTTCAAGCGCTACATCTCCGACAAGGAGCGGACGGGGGAGTGGTCCGAGGAGGGTGCCGACCCGGAGAGCGGCGAGGTCCCCGCGAGCGGTCTGACCGAGGAGGACGGGCGGCCCAAGCGGTTCGCGTACCCTCCGCAGCTCGTCGTCGTGGACGGCGGCCAGCCGCAGGTGGCGGCGGCCCAGCGGGCCCTTGACGAGCTGGGCATCGACGACATCGCGGTCTGCGGCCTGGCCAAGCGCCTGGAGGAGGTCTGGGTCCCCACCGAGGAGGACCCGGTCATCCTGCCGCGCACCAGCGAAGGGCTCTACCTCCTCCAGCGCGTACGGGACGAGGCGCACCGCTTCGCCATCACCTACCAGCGCGCCAAGCGGGCCAAGCGCTTCAAGGCGGGGCCGCTGGACGAGGTGCCGGGCCTCGGCGACGCCCGCAAGCGGACACTGATCAAGCACTTCGGTTCGGTGAAGAGGCTCCGAGCCGCGACAATCGACCAGATCTGCGAGGTGCCGGGCATAGGCCGCAAGACGGCCGAGGCCATCCTGGCGGCCTTCGCCCGGGCGGCCCCCGCCGCCCCCGCCGTGAACATGGCGACCGGAGAGATCATGGAAGACGAGGAGCCTGTGATGGCGGGCGCCTCTGACAGTACGACCGAGGAGCCCGCGCCGGCGCCGCCCTCCGGCGGCGAGGCCGAGGGTCCCGCCTCGGCGGGCACCTCGGGCAGTGCGGTCGAGGGTCCCGCCTCGGCGGGCACCTCGGGCAGTGCGGTCGAGGAGCCCGCGACGGTGGGGTCCCCTGGCAGTGCGGTCGAGGAGCCCGCGACGGTGGGGTCCCCTGGCAGTGCGGCCGAGGAGCCCGTGACGGCGGCGCCCTCCGGCCGCGAGGCCGAGGGTCCCGTCTCGGCGGACGCCTCGGGCAGTGCGGTCGAGGAATCCGCGACGGTGGGGTCCCCTGGCAATGCGGCCGAGGAGCGCGTGACGGCGGGCGCCTCTGACAGTGTGGCCGAGGGGCCCGTGAGGGCACCGCTCCCCGGCGGCGAGGCCGAGGAGCCCACCTCGGTGGACGCCTCGGGCAGAGCGGTCGAGAAGCCCGTGACAGCGGCGCTCCCCGGCAGCGAAGACGAGGAGCCCGCCCCGGCGGGCCTCCCTGGTGGCGAGGAGGAGGAACCCGTGACCGCGGGTCCCTCCAGCAGTGCAGACGAGGAGCCCGTGACCGCGGGCGCCGCAGAAGAACGACGGGGGCAGGAGACATGAGCGAGCACGACGAAGGTGGAGAGCAAGTGAGTGCGGGCACGCCCATCGAGACGCCGGGGGTGCCCGAAGCGGCCATCCCCGAGCTGGTGATCATCTCCGGCATGTCCGGCGCCGGACGCAGTACGGCCGCCAAGTGCCTGGAGGACCTCGGCTGGTTCGTCGTCGACAACCTGCCGCCCGCGCTGATCCCCACCATGGTGGAGCTCGGCGCCCGCTCGCAGGGGAACGTGGCCCGTATCGCGGTCGTCGTCGACGTCCGCGGCCGGCGCTTCTTCGACAACCTCCGCGAGTCCCTCGCCGAGCTGGAGTCCAAGAACGTCACGCGGCGCATCGTCTTCCTGGAGTCCTCCGACGAGGCCCTGGTCCGCCGCTTCGAGTCGGTCCGCCGCCCCCACCCCCTCCAGGGCGACGGCCGCATCGTCGACGGCATCGCGGCCGAGCGCGACCTGCTGCGCGAGCTGCGCGGCGACGCCGACCTGGTCATCGACACCTCCAGCCTGAACGTGCACGAGCTGCGCGCCAAGATGGATGCCTCGTTCGCGGGCGAGGAGGAGCCCGAGCTGCGGGCCACCGTCATGTCCTTCGGCTTCAAGTACGGCCTGCCGGTCGACGCCGACCTCGTCGTCGACATGCGCTTTCTGCCCAACCCCCACTGGGTCCCCGAGCTGCGCCAGTACACGGGCCTGAACGAGGAGGTCGCCGCGTACGTGTTCAACCAGCCCGGCGCCAAGGAGTTCCTCGACCGGTACGCCGAACTGCTCCAGCTCATCGCCGCGGGCTACCGCCGCGAGGGCAAGCGGTACGTGACGATCGCGGTCGGCTGCACGGGCGGAAAGCACCGCTCGGTGGCCATGTCGGAGAAGCTCGCGGCGCGCCTGGCGTCCGAGGGCGTGGAGACCGTCATCGTCCACCGGGACATGGGGCGCGAGTGAAGCCGACCCGCCGGACCGTCCGCCTGACCCGTCTGGGCCGCAAGCGGGGCACCCAGCCGAAGGTGGTCGCGCTCGGCGGGGGCATGGGCCTGTCCGCCTCGCTCGCCGCGCTGCGCCGCATCACCGGAGCCGGTGACCTCACCGCCGTCGTCACCGTCGCCGACGACGGCGGCTCCAGCGGCCGCCTCCGTGACGAGCTGGGCGTGCTGCCCCCCGGCGACCTGCGCAAGGCGCTCGCCGCGCTCTGCGGCGACGACGAGTGGGGCCAGACCTGGGCCCGCGTCATCCAGCACCGCTTCCAGTCCCGCGGCGACCTGCACGAGCACGCGGTCGGCAATCTCCTGATCGTCGCCCTGTGGGAGCAGCTGGGCGACCACGTCCAGGCCCTGGACCTGGTCGGCCGCCTGCTCGGCGCGCAGGGCCGGGTCCTTCCCATGTCGGCGGTGCCCCTGGAGCTGCAGGCCCTGGTCAAGGGCCACGACCCGGGCCGCCCCAACGACGTGGAGACCGTCCGGGGCCAGGCCACGGTCGCCCTCACCCCGGGCGAGGTCCAGTCCGTGCACGTCGTCCCGCACGACCCGCCGGCCGTCCCCGAGGCGGTCGCCGCCGTCCTGGACGCGGACTGGGTGGTGCTCGGCCCGGGCTCCTGGTTCTCCTCGGTGATCCCGCACCTGCTGGTCCCCGATCTGCTCGACGCGCTCACCGAGACGAAGGCCCGCAAGGTCCTCTCGCTCAACCTCGCGCCGCAACCGGGAGAAACCGATGGCTTCTCTCCGCAGCGTCATTTGGAGGTTTTGGCCCGACACGCCCCTAAACTCGCCCTGGACGTGGTGCTGGCCGACGAGGCCGCCGTGCCCGACCGAGAGTCGCTGACCGATGCCGCGAAGCGGCTCGGCGCGACGGTCGAGCTGGCGCCGGTGGCCCGGCCCGACGGGACTCCGAGGCACGACCCGGAGCTCCTGGCAGCCGCGTACGACCGTATTTTTCGGATGCATGGAAGGATCGGCCCATGGCGATGACGGCAGCGGTGAAGGACGAGATCTCCCGGCTTCCCGTCACCCGGACCTGCTGCAGGAAGGCAGAGGTCTCGGCGATCCTGCGGTTCGCGGGCGGCCTTCACCTGGTGAGCGGCCGCATCGTGATCGAGGCGGAGCTGGACACCGCGATGGCGGCACGACGCCTGAAGCGGGACATCCTGGAGATCTTCGGGCACAGCTCGGAGCTGATCGTGATGGCCCCCGGCGGCCTGCGGCGCGGTTCGCGTTACGTCGTACGGGTGGTCGCGGGCGGTGATCAGCTGGCCCGGCAGACGGGTCTCGTGGACGGCCGGGGCCGCCCCATCCGGGGTCTGCCGCCGCAGGTGGTCTCGGGGGCCACCTGCGACGCCGAGGCGGCCTGGCGCGGGGCGTTCCTCGCGCACGGCTCCCTCACCGAGCCCGGCCGCTCGTCCTCCCTGGAGGTGACCTGCCCCGGCCCGGAGGCCGCCCTCGCGCTCGTCGGCGCCGCGCGCAGACTCCAGATCGCCAGCAAGGCGCGCGAGGTGCGGGGCGTGGACCGGGTCGTCGTACGCGACGGAGACGCGATCGGCGCGCTGCTCACCCGCCTCGGGGCGCACGAGTCGGTGCTCGCCTGGGAGGAGCGGCGGATGCGGCGCGAGGTGCGCGCCACCGCCAACCGCCTGGCCAACTTCGACGACGCGAACCTGCGCCGCTCGGCCCGCGCGGCCGTCGCCGCCGGTGCCCGCGTGCAGCGCGCCCTGGAGATCCTCGGCGACGAGGTCCCCGAGCACCTCGCGGCCGCCGGACGGCTGCGCATGGAGCACAAGCAGGCCTCCCTGGAGGAGCTGGGCGCGCTCGCCGACCCGCCGCTGACCAAGGACGCCGTCGCGGGCCGCATCCGCCGGCTGCTCGCCATGGCCGACAAGCGGGCCCAGGACCTGGGCATCCCCGGCACGGAGTCCAATCTGACCGAGGAGCTCGCGGACAACATGGCGGTCTGACCGCCCCGCGGGCCACCAGAGC
>NZ_WMBF01000506.1:0-4362 GCF_019400875.1 Streptomyces anatolicus
GTGCTAGTGGTGGCCGGGGGGGACCGGCGTCAGCGCTTGCGTGGGTGCAGGGTCGCTCCGATGTGGGCCGCCGCCGCCGACAAGTGGCTGCGGGCCTCGCGGAGTTGTTCCTCGGTCACGCCGTGGTCGCGGGCCGCGTCGCGGATGTCGTCGCGGAAGCGGTCGAGCAGGCGGTCGAGGTCGCGGGCCGGGTCGCCGCTCGGCTCCTCGCGGGCCCAGTCGGGGATGTACTCCACGATCAGGTCCTCGGGGGCGGCACTGAACTCGGGTCCCCCGGTCCCGGGAGCGGTCTGGGGGGCGGTCGCTGAGGCGGGCCGACCGCCGGGGTCGGGGCTGGCCTTGGGGTCGGCTTTGGTGTCGGGGCCGGAATCGGGTTTCGTACCGGCGCCCGAATCGGTCCCCCGCTCGGCCCCGCACTCCGTGCCGGATGCGGGGCCGGATGCGTAGGGGAAGTGCTTGCCCAGGTCCACGCCGAACTCGCCGAGCCCCTTGGCCAGTTCCGTCAGGCTCTCCCGTACGCCCGCCGGCCAGTCGCCTCGCGTGAAGTGGTCACGGACCTGCTCCTGGACGCGCTGGGCGATGCGCTCGGCCTCCTCCTGGGCCAGGACCCGCGCCTTCTCCTGGGCCTCCTTGGCCTGGCGGCGTGCCCGCTGTGCCTCGTCGCGGGCCCGGCGGCTCTCGTCCTTCGCGCGGCGCGCCTGCTCCTTCCACTCCTGCTTGGCGCGGTTGAACTCCTCCTTCGCCTTGCGCCAGCCGTCCTTGTCGCCCCAGGCGCCCCCGAAGGGGTCGGACGGGGCGGAGGAGGCCTCGCCGGTGCCCGCGCCGCCGCCCGAGGCGCGCGCCTCGTCGGCGGCCGCCCGCATCTCGCGGCGCAGATCACCCGCCGCGCCCTGGACGCCGTCGCGGATCTCCGCGGCCAGCTCGGCGACGGAGTCGCGGATCTCCAGCTCCAGGTCGGCCAGCTCGCCGCCGCGGCCCGCCAGCTCGGCGCGGCCCGCCTCCGTGATGGCGTAGACCTTCCGGCCGCCCTCGGTGGTGTGCGTGACCAGGCCCTCGGCCTCCAGCTTGGCGAGGCGCGGATAGACCGTCCCCGCCGAAGGCGCGTAAAGACCCTGGAAGCGCTCTTCGAGGAGGCGGATCACTTCATAGCCGTGGCGCGGGGCCTCGTCGAGCAGCTTGAGGAGGTACAGGCGCAGGCGGCCGTGGGCGAACACGGGGGGCATCTCAGAGCACCTTCTTGTGGGTCGGGCCATTGCTCGGGTCGTCGTCCGGCGCGGTGGCGTCCAGGGGGGTGTCCAGGGGGTCGTCGTCGTACGGACCCTCCTCCGTCGGCGGCCTGCGCAGCAGTGCGATGGGGCCGGACACCGTCGTCGCCTTGAGCCTTCCGCCGCCCGAGCCGAGGCGGCCCGTGAGCCGCTGGGCGCCCCACTGGTCGCTGATCCTCAGACCCTCGAAGGCGTTCGACACCGATCCCGTCGTGGTGTCCACCTCCACCTCGGCGTCCGCCGGGTGCGGGAGGCGGACCGCGATCTCGCCCGAGACGGTCGTCAGGGCGATGTCCGGCGGGCTGCCCGCCGGGTCGAGGTCCACGACCAGCGAGCCGGTCACCGAGTCCGCACGGACGGCGGAGCCCACCGCCTCCACCACGGTCAGATCGCCGGACGCGGAGGTGAACCGCAGGTCGCCCGTGATGCCCTGGGCCTCCAGGCTCCCGGAGACCGTCTCGGCGCGGAGGCGGCCCGAAAGGCCCACCAGAGTCGTGTCGCCGGTGACGCCCTTGACCTCCACGGGTCCCTCGATCCCGGAGACCGTGGCGGCCGCGCCGACCACGCCGACCTCCACGCGCGTGCCCGCGGGCACCGCCAGCGAGACGACCGCGTCGCGGCGCCAGCTCCCGGGGTCGAGCCACGTGAGGAAGTTCTTCCAGGGCAGGTCGTCATAGGCGACGGAGAGGGTGCCGTCCTTGTGGGTGACGGTCAGGGGCGTCCCGTCTATCTCGGAGACCTCCAGGCGGGCGGAGCCTTCTTCGGTGCCCACCACGTTCACCGTTCCATTGACCACGCGGACGCGGAGTGTCGCCACCGGGGCGTCGAACGCGAGCTTTCGGGGCTCGGCGACGGACCACTCTGCCATGCGGTGACCTCCTTGATGCGGCCCAGGCGGACACGCCCGGACAGGACACGTCATATCGCGTCTCTCCCTATTCACGATATATCGCGGATCCGCGAAGTCAAGACATGCCGAGGGTGAACCTCTGTCCTAGCGTGGGGCCATGTCGTCAGAAGCCTCCGAGCGTGCCCTCGGCGTCGGCGCGCTGCTGCTCTGCCGCGCCGAACCCGACGCCGCCGAGCCCGTGGCCCATCTGCTCCGCGAGGGAATGCTGCTCGCACCGGCCGGCAGCGGCTGGAGCGTGCTGGTGCCCGAGGGCAAGCCGTGGCTGCACGGCGAGGAGCCGGTCGACCGGGTGCTCACCGGCTGGGCCACCGCGCTCGCGGTCGGCTCCGGCAGGCCCGTGCTCGCCCTGTGGTGGGACACCGACCGCTGCGGCTACACCCTCGCCGCCGGTTTCCGGCGCACCGTCGGCTACGAATGGCTGGCGAACGGCACGCCCGTCGGCGAGGACGAGGCCATGCGGACGTTCGCCGCGCGGCTCGGCCTCGATCCCGTCCTCGACATGCAGTCCCTGGAGGCGCTGACCCGGCCCGACACGCAGGCCGACGCGCGCGCCAGGATGCTCGGTCTCCTCGCCATCCTCACCCGCACGGGACTCGCCCTCCCGCCCGGCCTGAGCCCCGGCGAACCGGCCGACCGGCTGCGTGAGACGGCGCGGGTCCAGCGCGACCTGCGCAAGGTCGAGTGGGCCGGATGGCGCGACGCGGTACGGGCGGAGTTCGACGTGGTCGAGAGCGGGCCGCTCGGCCCCTGGGTGCGCGGCCCCCGGGCGCGGGCGCTGGCCGCGGCGCAGGTGGCGGCCGGAGTGCCCCTCGCGGCCTGGGCGGTGCGGCGACGCAGCGGGGGCTTGGCCGTGGCGGCCGCGGTGCTGCTGGTGCAGGGGGCGCTGGGGCTCACGTACGACCGGATGCGCGCGCGGCACTGACGACACCCGACGGGCGGAACACACTCACCGCGCCCAGCGGCGCGGATGCCCGCCTCCGTCGGCCCAGCGGCGCGGATCGCCGCCAAAGCCGGCGGCTCAGCGGCGGCGTACGGCGTCGAGGGCGAGGGCCAGCAGACGGTCCGGCTGGGCTGGGTCCGCCGTGGCGTGGGACGTCGACAGCGCGATGCCTACCACCAGTTGGACCAGGTCGGGAGCAGTGAGGTCGGCGCGGGCCGTGCCCAGGTGCTGGGCCCGCGCCAGGAGCCCGTGTGCCGTGTCCTGGATCCGCTGGTGGCAGTCAAAGCCCAGCGCGTCCGGCCGTTCGAGCAGCAGGGCGCTGCCCAGGCCTTGGTTCACGCGCGCGTGGGCGAGCAGCGCGCGCAGCCACTCGGCCAGTGCCTCGTCGGGGGAGTCGGCGACGAGCAGCTGCTCCGCGCGTGCGCACAGGGTGTCGATCCGGTCCTGGAGTACCGCCGTCAGCAGCGCGGGGCGGGCGGGGAAGTGGCGGTAGAGCGTGCCCGGGCCGACCCCCGCGCGGCGGGCGATCTCGTTGAGGGAGGCCTCGGGGCCCGACTCGGCGAACGCCTCGCGTGCCGCGGCGACGATCCGCTCGCGATTGCGCCGTGCGTCCGCGCGCGGCCGCCGGTCGGCGGGGACGTCGTCCGCGGGGGCTCGGTCCGCGGGGGTGCGGCGGTCCTGCCCTGCCTGGCCGCGCCGTTCCTGGGGTTCCCTCATCGGGTCATCGTCGCGTACCGAACGGCCGGAGGCTAGCCAACCGGAGAGGTTCTCCGTATCCTGCCACTCAAGAAACGGAGAACTTCTCCGGAAAGCAGGACGGAAGGCAAGGGTGGGCGCATGAGCGGCGCTACGGAGCGGGGCGGGCTGGGGCAGGCCGGAGTGTGGACGTTCGCCTTCGAGGGGCACCCCGCGGGACGGGTCCGGGAGGCCGCCGCGGAGATCGAGGAGCTGGGATATGGCGCCCTCTGGTACGGAGAGGCCTTCGGGCGGGACACCGTGGGGCAGGCCTGGCTGCTGCTCTCCGCGACCCGGCGCATCGTCGTCGCCTCGGGCATCGCCAACATCGCCTTCCGCGATCCGCTGGCCATGGCGGCGGCCGAGCGCACGCTCGGCGAGGCCTTCCCCGGACGCTATCTGCTCGGTCTGGGCGGCCACCGGGTCGACGACACCGTCGTGGAGGTCGACGGCTATCCCGTCCCCGCACGCGGAAAGGCGCTCGCGACGATGCGCCGCTACCTGGACTCCAT
>NZ_WMBF01000507.1:0-4347 GCF_019400875.1 Streptomyces anatolicus
CGGTGAAACACCGAGGGGCGCCCGCCGAAACGGCGCTGCGCCAATCTCTTGGCGCATAACCGGCCCACCGCCCCGACCTCCCCAGGAGCACGGGCCCCCTCGGTACCGCACAGGCTTCGCCCGCACGGGCCGCATACGACGACGAGGAGACGCCGATGCCCCCAGGCATCACGATCGCCGCAGACGCCCCCGAGCTGTCTGCCGCGAACACCGGGTTCATGCTCATCTGTTCCGCCCTGGTGATGCTCATGACACCGGGACTCGCCTTCTTCTACGGAGGCATGGTCCGTGTCAAGAGCACCCTGAACATGCTGATGATGAGCTTCATCAGCCTGGGGATCGTCACCATCCTCTGGGTGCTGTACGGCTTCTCCGTCGCGTTCGGCACCGACCACGGCAGCCTCTTCGGCTGGGAGAGCGACTACGTCGGGCTCAGCGGCCTCGGCATCAACCAGCTCTGGGACGGCTACACCATCCCGGTCTACGTCTTCGCCGTCTTCCAGCTGATGTTCGCCGTCATCACGCCCGCGCTGATCAGCGGCGCCCTCGCGGACCGCGTGAAGTTCACCGCCTGGGCGCTGTTCGTCGCCCTGTGGGCCACGGTCGTGTACTTCCCCGTCGCGCACTGGGTATGGGGCGCCGGAGGCTGGGCCTTCGAGCTGGGCGTCATCGACTTCGCGGGCGGCACGGCCGTCCACATCAACGCCGGTGCCGCCGCGCTCGGTGTCATCCTCGTCATCGGCAAGCGCGTCGGCTTCAAGAAGGACCCGATGCGGCCCCACTCGCTGCCGCTCGTGATGCTCGGCGCGGCACTGCTGTGGTTCGGCTGGTTCGGCTTCAACGCCGGCTCGTGGCTCGGCAACGACGACGGCGTCGGCGCGCTCATGTTCGTCAACACGCAGGTCGCCACCGCCGCCGCCATGCTCGCCTGGCTGCTCTACGAGAAGATCCGCCACGGCGCCTTCACCACGCTGGGCGCGGCCTCCGGAGCGGTCGCCGGGCTCGTCGCCATCACCCCGGCCGGTGGCTCCTGCTCGCCGCTCGGCGCCATCGCCATCGGTGCGATCGCCGGTCTGCTGTGCGCCATGGCGGTCGGCCTCAAGTTCCGGTTCGGCTTCGACGACTCCCTCGACGTGGTCGGTGTCCACCTGGTCGGTGGTGTCGCGGGCTCGATCCTCGTCGGGTTCTTCGCCACGGGCGGCGGGCAGTCGACGGCCAAGGGCCTCTTCTACGGCGGCGGCCTGGAGCAGCTGTGGAAGCAGCTCGCGGGCGTCGGCGCCGTCCTCGCGTACTCCCTCATCGCCTCCGCCGTCCTCGCCCTCCTGATCGACAAGACGATCGGGATGCGGGTCAGCGAGGATGACGAGGTCGCCGGCATCGACCAGGTCGAACACGCCGAGACCGCCTATGACTTCAGCGGTGCGGGCGGCGGCACGGTCCCGCGTACGGCGGCGGTCCCCGGCCCGGTCGTGGCCGGCACTCAGGCTCAGCAGAACAAGAAGGTGGACGCATGAAGCTCATCACCGCGGTGGTCAAGCCGCACCGGCTCGACGAGATCAAGGAGGCGCTGCAGGCCTTCGGCGTCCAGGGCCTGACCGTCACCGAGGCCAGCGGCTACGGCCGCCAGCGCGGACACACCGAGGTCTACCGCGGCGCCGAGTACACCGTGGACCTCGTACCGAAGATCCGTATCGAAGTCCTGGTCGAGGACGACGACGCCGACCAGGTCCTCGATGTCGTGGTCAAGGCCGCGCGGACCGGCAAGATCGGCGACGGCAAGGTCTGGAGCGTCCCGGTCGAGACGGCGATCCGGGTGCGCACCGGCGAACGCGGACCGGACGCGCTGTGACCCGGCCGGACCGGACACGCGACTGAGCGGAACTGAACAGGAGCTGCTGGGTGACGAGTGTGAACGTACGAACCGAATCGGCATCGACATCGGGATCGGCATCGGAAGCGGAAGGCTCCGGACCCAGCGGCTACGCGGCGGCCCGGCTGCGGCTCCTCCACGAGGAGTCGCGGTCCGGGCCGCCGCGCCGTTCGGCCCTCTCCGGCCTGACGGACGACTGGCTGGCCGGGCTCTTCCAGGCGGGCTCCGAGAGCGTGCCGCGGGGCGTGGCGCTCGTCGCGGTGGGCGGGTACGGGCGCGGCGAGCTGTCGCCGCGCAGCGACCTCGATCTGCTCCTGCTGCACGACGCGAACGCGGACCCCGCCGAGGTGGCCGCCCTCGCCGACCGGCTCTGGTACCCCGTCTGGGACCTCGGGCTCGCCCTCGACCACTCCGTACGTACGCCGTCCCAGGCCCGCAAGACCGCGGGCGAGGACCTCAAGGTGCACCTCGGGCTGCTCGACGCGCGGCATGTCGCAGGAGACCTGGGGATGACCGCGGGGCTACGCACCGCCGTCCTCGCCGACTGGCGCAACCAGGCCCCGAAGCGGCTGCCCGAGCTGCGCGAGCTGTGTGAGGAACGGGCCGAGCGCCACGGCGAGTTGGGCCACCTCCTCGAACCCGACCTGAAGGAGGCGAGGGGCGGTCTGCGGGACGCCACGGCGCTGCGGGCCGTCGCCGCGTCCTGGCTCGCCGACGCGCCCCGCGAAGGCCTCGCCGACGCCCGGCGCCGCCTGCTCGACGTGCGGGACGCGCTGCACCTCGCCACCGGCCGGGCCACCGACCGGCTCGCCCTCCAGGAACAGGACCAGGTCGCCGCCGCGCTCGGCCTGCTGGACGCCGACATCCTGCTGCGCCAGGTGTACGAATCCGCCCGCGTCGTCTCCTACGCCAGCGACGTCACCTGGCGCGAGGTCGGGCGCGTGCTGCGGGCCCGGTCCGTGCGGCCGAGGCTGCGGGCCATGCTGGGCGGCCGGGGCGCGGTCGCCGAGCGGACGCCGCTGGCCGAGGGGGTCGTCGAGCACGACGGGGAGGTCGTGCTTGCCCGCACCGCCCGGCCCGAGCGCGACCCCGTCCTGCCGCTGCGGGCCGCCGCGGCCGCGGCGCAGGCCGGGCTCCCGCTCTCCCTGCACGCCGTGCGGCGGCTTGCCGCGTCCGTGAAGCCCCTGCCCACGCCGTGGCCCGCCGAGGCGCGCGAGCAGCTGGTGACGCTGCTCGGCGCCGGGCGGCCGACCGTCGAGGTGTGGGAGGCGCTGGAGGCGGAGGGCCTCATCACCCAGCTGCTCCCCGACTGGGAGCGGGTGCGGTGCCGGCCGCAGCGCAACGCCGTCCACACGTGGACCGTCGACCGGCATCTGGTGGAGACGGCGGTACGGGCCGCCGAGCTGACGCGGCGGGTCGGCCGGCCCGACCTGCTCCTGATCGCCGCGCTGCTGCACGACATCGGGAAGGGCTGGCCCGGGGACCACTCCGCGGCCGGGGAGATCATCGCCCGCGATGTCGCGGCGCGCGTGGGCTTCGACGCGGGCGATGTGGCCGTGGTCGCGTCTCTCGTACGGCACCACCTGCTGCTCGTCGAGACGGCGACGCGGCGTGACCTCGACGACCCGGCGACGGTCCGTGGGGTCGCCGAGGCCGTCGGCTCCGTGGGCACGCTCGAGCTGCTGCACGCGCTGACCGAGGCGGACGCGCTGGCCACCGGCCCCGCCGCCTGGTCCGCCTGGCGGGGCGCGCTCGTCGCCGACCTGGTGAAGCGGGTGACGGCGGTGCTCTCCGGGGACGAGGCGGGCGTCGCCCGTGCCGAGGGGGCGGCGGACCGGCCGCCGACGGCAGAGCAGGAGCGGTTGGCGGTCGAGGCGTTCCGCACGGGCGGGCCGGTGCTCGCGTTGCGGGCGCGGGCGGAGGAGGAGGCCTCCGGTGGGCCCGAGCCGCTCGGCGTGGAGCTGCTCATCGCCGTGCCGGAGCAGGCCGGGGTGCTGTCCGCCGTGGCCGGGGTCCTCGCGGTGCATCGGCTCGCGGTGCGCACCGCGGAGCTGCGGGAGGTCGCGCTGCCGTCCGGGATCGAGGGCGTGGCGGGCTCGGTGCTGCTGCTCGACTGGCGGGTCGCGGCGGAGTACGGGTCCCTGCCGCAGGCCGCGCGGCTCCGGGCCGACCTGGTGCGGGCGCTGGACGGCTCGCTGGACATCGCGGGGCGGCTGCGGGAACGGGACGCGGCCTATCCCCGCCGGCGGGGGACGGTGGCGCCGCCGCCGCGGGTGACGGTGGCCCCGGCGGGCTCACGGCTCGCGACGGTCATCGAGGTGCGCTCCCAGGACGCCCCGGGTCTGCTGCACCGGATCGGGCGGGCGCTCGAGGCGGCGGGGGTGGCGGTGCGCAGTGCGCATGTCTCGACGCTGGGGGCGAACGCGGTCGACGCCTTCTATGTGACCGGAGCCGACGGGGCGCCGCTGTCGGGGGAG
>NZ_WMBF01000508.1:0-4334 GCF_019400875.1 Streptomyces anatolicus
CCCCCGGCGCCACCTTCGCTCCGGGCCAACCCATCTCCCTCGACCAGGCCTTCGCCTCCTTCGACGCCCTGTGGAGCCCCCGCATCGTCACCTCCGTCAACGACTACGACGTACGCCTGACCAAGGTCCGGGGCGAACACCTCTGGCACGTCCACGACCACACCGACGAGTTCTTCCTCGTCCTCGACGGCGAACTCCACATCGACCTGCGCGAGCCCGCGGGCGAGCGCAGGGTCACCCTCCCGCGGGGCTCGCTCTTCACGGTCCCGCGCGGCACCGAACACAAGCCCTTCGCCCCGGAGGGCGCCCGCCTCCTGCTCTTCGAGCCCACCGGCACCCCGACGGTCGGCGACCGCCACGACGAGATCCCGGACCACGTGGACGCGACGACGGGCCACGCCCTGTCCGAATAACAGTCACCGGCCATCCCGCCTACTCAAATTTGACTAGGCTGCTTGGATGGCCGAGAAAACGATCCCGCTCCTCCCGTGCCGGACGGTCCAGCCCGTGGTCGACTTCTACACCGCGCTGGGCTTCGAGACGACCTTCCTCCAGAAGAGCCCCTATCCGTACGCGGTCGTCGAACGCGGCGCCATCGAGCTGCAGTTCTTCGGCATGAAGGAGTACGACCCCAAGGAGTCCTACTCCGGCTGCTATGTCGTCACCGACGACGTCGAGCGACTGCACACCGCCTTCCGCGCCGGTCTCAAGACCGCGTACGGAAAGATCCCCAGCCGCGGCCTGCCCCGCATCGGGCCGCTCAAGGACATGTCGTACGGCATGCGGCAGTTCCTGATGACCGACCCCGGCGGGAACAGCATCCGCGTCGGGCAGCCGATCAGCGAGGACCAGACACACCGCCCCGCCCCCAAGGAGACCTTCGCGCGGGCGCTGCACATGGCCGACCTGTTCGCCGACTCCAAGGAGGACCTGCCCGGCGCCGCCAAGATCATCGACCGGGTCCTCGGCCTGACGGACGAGCGGCCCACCCCCGAACAGGAGCTGCGCCTGCTGGTCCTGCGCGGCGACATCGCCCAGCGCCTCGGCGACGACGCCCTGGCCGAACGCCTCCTGACCCGCGCCGCGCGGCTCCGGCTCACCGACGCGGAACGGAGGGCGGCGCACGACGCCCTGACGCGCCTGGCCGAGCTGCGGGCCTGACGCCGACGCGGAGCGCGCGGCTCCCGTGGCCGTCAAGAGCGCGTGAAGACAGGGCCTTCACGCGCGAAGATCCCGCTAGGGAAGCGCTTCACCGGCTGGATCCGGACAGAACCTGAGCGGACCTGTCCGGGCTCCAGAAGGAGTACGCATGTCCGCCCTGACCAGCGACTCGACGGCCACCCCTGTCAACCACGAGTCCCCTGCCAACCACGAGTCCCCTGCCAACCACGAGTCCCGTGTGAGCCATGAGCCGGCCACCGCCCCTCGCGGCGGCCGGCCACCGGTCGCCCCTCGCGACGAGGACCCGCCGGACACCGGCGAGCGCCACCGGCTCACGGCGCTCACCGGGCTCGCCGCGCTCTCCCTGGACGCGATGGCCTCCGTCGCCTACGGCCCCGAGGCCATCGTCCTGGTCCTCGCCGCCGCCGGAGGGCACGGCCTCGGCTTCACCCTGCCGGTGACCCTCGCCATCGCCGCCCTGCTCGCGGTCCTCGTCGCCTCCTACCGCCAGGTGATCGCCGCCTTCCCCGACGGCGGCGGCTCCTACGCCGTGGCCAAGACCCACCTCGGCCGCCGGGCGAGCCTGGTGGCCGCCGCCTCCCTGGTACTCGACTACGTCCTGAACGTCGCCGTCGCCGTCACCGCGGGCGTCGCCGCCCTCACCTCGGCCTTCCCCGCCCTCTACGGCGACCGGCTCTGGATCTGCCTCGCCGTCCTCGCCCTGCTGACCGCGGTCAATCTGCGCGGCATCGCCGACTCCGCGAAGATCTTCCTCGCGCCCACCGCGGTCTTCGTACTGGCGATACTCACCCTCATCGCCGTCGGCCTCTTCCGCTCCGCCCCCGTCAGCACCGAGGCCGCACAGGGCCACGCCTCCGTCGTCGCCGACAACGCCACCACCGTCGGCGCCCTGCTCCTCCTCAAGGCCTTCGCCTCCGGCTGCTCCGCGCTCACCGGCGTCGAGGCCATCGCCAACGCTGTGCCGTCCTTCCGCACCCCGCGCGCCAAGCGCGCCCAGCACGCGGAGATCGCCCTCGGCGCCGTGCTCGGCGTCATGCTGATCGGCCTTGCGGTGCTGATCTCCCGCTTCCACCTCCAGCCGGTGGCGGGCGTCACCGTCCTCGCCCAGCTCGCGGACGCCTCACTCGGCCACAACACCGCTTTCTACGTCGTCCAGTTCGCGACGATGACCCTGCTCGCCCTCTCCGCGAACACGTCCTTCGGCGGTCTGCCCGTACTCCTGAAGCTCCTCGCCCGCGACAACTTCCTGCCGCACGTCTTCGCCCTCAAGGCCGACCGCCAGGTCCACCGGCACGGCGTTCTCACCCTCGCCGCGGTCTCCGCCGCCCTCCTCGTCCTCTCCGGCGGCGACACCAACGTCCTCGTCCCGCTCTTCGCGATCGGCGTCTTCGTCGGCTTCACCCTCGCCCAGACCGGCATGGTCGTGCACTGGCGCCGCGAGCGCGGCCCGCGGTGGCGCGGCAAGGCGGCGCTCAACGGCCTCGGCGCGCTCCTCACCGGCGTCAGCGCGGTCGTCGTCACCGCCACCAAGTTCCACGACGGTGCCTGGCTGATCGTCGTCGCCCTGCCGCTGCTCGTCGCCGCCTTCGAGACGGTCCACCGCGCCTACACCGACATCGGCGAGAGCCTGGGCCTCGGCCGCGTCCCCGAGTGCCCCCACCGCGCGCGCTCCCTGGTCGTCGTCCCCGTCTCCTCCCTCTCCCGCCTCACCAGCGAGGCGCTGACCGCCGCCGTCTCGCTGGGCGACGAGGTGCGCGCGGTGACCGTCTGCCACGCCGACCCGGAGGACCGCGCCCAGGCCGAGGCCCTTGAGCGGGACTGGGCCCTGTGGAACCCGGGCGTGGACCTGATCCGCCTGCCCTCCGACCGGCGCACCCTCGGCCGCCCCATCGCCGCCTACGTACGCGCCGTCGAGGCCGCCGAGCCCGGCACCCGCGTCACCGTCCTGATCCCCGAGGCCGAGCCCGCCCGCGCCTGGCAGCGCGCCCTGCGCAACCAGCGCGGCGCGGTGGTGGCCCACGCGGTGCGCAGGGACACCGGCGCCGCGATCTGCCGCCTGCGCTTCCGCATCTAGCAGCCGCCCTCGCCCTGCCCGCGAGAGACGTTCGTAAGAGACCCGTCAAGACGCCCGGTGACGCCGTATGGACGGCGTCAACGGCGGCCGAAACCGCCCTGAACAGGGGTTTCCTCGAACGGTCCGACCAAGTAGTTCATCCATCCACTTCCTCAGGAGCTCACGATGGCCGACCTGGCCTTCGTCGCCACCACGATCGCGGTCTTCGCGCTGGTGGCACTTGTCGCCAAGGGGGTGACGAAGCTGTGACCGCCGAGAACGTCGTCGGCCTGATCGTGGCCGTCGCCCTCCTGGGCTACCTCGTCCTCGCCCTCGTCTTTCCGGAGAGGTTCTGAGTACGGATATGAGCCCCGTCCTTGCCGGCGTGCTCCAACTGCTCGCCCTGATCGCGGCCCTCGCCCTGGCGTACCGCCCTCTCGGTGACTACATGGCCCGCGTCTACAGCTCGAAGAAACACCTGCGCGCCGAAAAGTGGATCTACAAAGCCATCGGCGCCGACCCCGACTCCGAGATGCGCTGGACCGCGTACCTGCGCGGCGTCCTCGCCTTCTCCGCGGCCGGCGTCCTCTTCCTCTACCTGCTCCAGCGGCTCCAGGGCTCGCTGCCCGGCTCGCTCGGCTTCAAGGCCATCGACCCCGACCAGGCCTTCAACACCGCGGCCTCGTTCGTGGCGAACACCAACTGGCAGTCGTACTCCGGCGAACAGGCCATGGGCCACGTCGTGCAGACCGCCGGGCTCGCCGTGCAGAACTTCGTCTCGGCGGCGGTGGGGATCGCCGTGGCGGTGGCCCTCGTACGCGGCTTCGCCCGGTCCCGCACCGGTGAACTGGGCAACTTCTGGGCTGACCTGGTGCGCGGCGTGGTCCGTGTCCTGCTGCCGATCTCCGTGCTCGGCGCGCTCGTCCTCGTCGCCTGCGGCGTGCTCCAGAACTTCTCCGGCATCCACGAGGTCGGCCAGTTCCTGGGCGGCACCCAGTTGTGGAACGGCGGTGCGATCGCCACGCAGGAGGTCATCAAACTCCTCGGCACCAACGGCGGCGGCTACTTCAACGCCAACTCCGCCCACCCCTTCGAGAAC
>NZ_WMBF01000509.1:0-4311 GCF_019400875.1 Streptomyces anatolicus
ATCTCCTCCCCCGCCGCGATCCCCCGCTCCTCAAGGACCGTGAGCCCGGGCGCCACGAAGCCCGTGTCGGCCAGCTCCCCGTGCCCGGGCCGCCACGCCCGGTCCGCGGCGAGCAGCAGATCCGTGTCGAGCAGCGAGTCCCCCGCCGCGAGGATCTCCTCCGCACCCACCCGGCGCGCGACCTCCCGTGCCGCCGCGCTCTTGGTGAGCGGCCGCGGCACCACGTAGAGCTTGCGGCCCTGGAGCGAGACCGTCCAGCCGCGCCCCCGCGCCCACTCGCCGAGCTCCTTCACCCAGGCGTCGGGCAGCAGCGAGCGCTCGACGACCAGGTAGGCGAAGAGGTCCTCGGCGACGCGCTCCTTCAGCAGCCAGGCCGGATCGGCGGTACGCAGAAGATGCGCGCGGACCTCGTCGAGCGTGGCGCACTCGTCGGCGAGGCGCCGGGCGACCCGCACCTGCCAGTCGGGGTCGGAGACGCCGTTCACGAGCAGGTGCCCGCCGTTGGCGCAGATCGCGAACTCCGGTGGGGGGCCCGGGAGATGGATGCGGCCGTACTGCTCGCGGGTGCGGGTCGTGGTCGGCACGAAGACCGCGCCGCCGCGCCCCAGCTCGTCGAGGAGCCCGGCGGCGGTCTCGGTGACGTACGACAGCGGCTTGCCCTGGTACACCTCGACGCAGAGCAGACGCGGCGCCTCGGCGTCGGGCATGGTCAGGCCGAGGGCGGCCGCGGAGTAGATGAGCGTGCGATCGAGGTCGCTCGCGACAAGCTGTGTCACTGTGAAGCCACCGCCTTGCCGTCCGCGCCCGTTCCGCCGGCCCCGGAGACCGCCTTGCCGTCCGCGCCCGTCGCGCCCCGCGTATACCGGGGGTGGATCAACCCCACGCAGCTGTAGGGGAGTTCGCCGACCTCCTCGACGGGAACACCCCGCTGCTCGGCCAGCAGCCGCACATGGTCGAGGTCGGCGCCCGCGCCCGCGCGCGCCAGGATCTTCCAGGGGACCCGGCGCAGCAGCACCCGCGTGGTCTCGCCGACGCCCGGCTTGACGAGGTTCACGTCGTGGATCCCGTACTCCTCGCTGATCCGCTCGACCGCGGCCCAGCCCTCCCAGGTCGGCGCCCTGTCGGCGGCCAGCGCCTCCTTGACCTGGGACTCGACCGCCTCGGCGACCTCGTCGAAGCGGGCCACGACCGCGTCGACGAAGTGGCCGGACACATCGGCGTCCGCCAGCTCGCGGTAGAACTTCGCGCCGTGGAAGTCGTCCGCGCCGACCAGGTCGGAGCGGAGCACGGTACGTGAGATGAGCCCGGAGACCGTGGAGTTGAGGCAGGCGGAGGGGATGAGGAAGTCCTCGCGAGTGCCGTAGGTGCGTACGCACGAACCGGGGTCGGCAAGGACCGCGATCTCCGGACTGAAGCCCGCCGGACCGCCGCCCGCCTCGAACTCCCGCACGGCGTCGGCGAGTTCGCGGGTGATCGCGCCCTTGCCTGTCCAGCCGTCGACGAAGACGACGTCGGCGGGGTCGTGGTGGGCGGCGAGCCAGCGCAGCGCGTTGGCGTCGATGCCGCGCCCGCGCACGATCGAGACGGCGTAGTGCGGCAGGTCGAGGCCGTGCCGGTGCGCGGCCCAGCGGCGCATCAGGACACCGACGGGCGTGCCCGCGCGGGCCAGTGAGACCAGGACCGGGCGCGGCGAGCGCTCGGCGAGCACGATCTCGGTGACCGTGCCGACGGCCTGGGCGATACGGGCGGCGGAGGTGTCGAGCGCGGAGAGGAAGAGCTGCTGGTAGCGCTCGCTCGGCTGGTACTCGACGGGCAGCGACTCGGCGTAGTGCGCACCACCGCTCTGTATCGCCTCCTCGCGCTCCTCGGTGGGCGCTTCGAGCGTCACGTCCGAGAGGTCCTGGAGCAGCCAGCCGACGTCTTCGGGCGCGTACGAGGAGAAGGCGGGGCCACGGAGCGGCTCGGGAAGCATGGGGGACCTTTCGGGGGCGTGGGCGCCCCGCGGGGGGATGTACGAGGGCACGACCGCCAGCACCACATGCCCGGCGTGCGCGGAGAGCTGAGCCAACAAGCCGTCGGTGGCGTGCAGTTGAGGTGTGTCCGCCACGGAGTCCACCACCACGACGACCGCGTCGAAGTCCCCGCCCGCGACGTTGTAGGCGAACCGGGGGCCCGCCCCGTCGGCGGGCGCGTCGTGCGCGGGGAAGACGAGGCGCGTGCGTATCGCGTAGCCGGGGTCGTCCACGGCGAGCACGGGCGACCGGGTCGTGGTGGAGTACCGCACCTCCGCGCCGGACCGCCGCCCGAGCTCCCGTTCCAGCTCCACACCGAGCGCCAGCGGCGCGTACATCAGTTCCTCGAACCCGAGTACGAGCACACGCCGGGCCTCGGACGGCAGGGCCTCCGCGATCCGCTCGGCCATCCCGGGCAGCGCGCCGCGCAGCCGCCCCCGGTGCGCGGGCGTGAAACCGTGCCGCCCCCCGTCGGGCACCCCGGCAGGCCAGCCCAGCTCGACGCGCGTGACCGTGCCGCGCTCCCCGCGCGGCGGCGGGGCGGGGTCCGTCTCGTGCTCGGCGACCAGGCGCTGCCCCTTCTCCAGGACACCGTCGGGCAGCCGCACCGTCCCGGACGCCAGCGCGATCAGGTCGACGCGCGCGCCGATCTCCCGGGCGAAGGCGGCGAGGCGCCCCTGGTCGTCCGGCGAGCGCATGTCGACGAGCGCCACGATCACGTACCGCTCGCGCGGGAAGCGCTCGTGCAGGGCGCGGACGGTGTTCAGGACCGTGTTGCCGGTGGAGAACTCGTCGTCGACGAGGACCAGCGGGCCGTCCCCGGCGAGCAGCCGGGGGTCCTCGGGCAGCAGCAGGTGCGAGGTGGCGTGCGAGTGGGACTCCTCGAAGCCGCCCGCGCGCTCGACGCCCTCGACGGGGCGCCGCGTGGAGTGCAGATAGGGCGCGAGGCCGACGCCGTCGGCGACCGCGTGGCCGAGGCCGGTCGCGGTCTCCGCGTAGCCGAGTACGACGGCGCGCCGCGCCTCTTCGTCGCCGAGCAGGTTCCGCACCCGCACGCCGAGGCCGTGCCCGGCCCCGTACACGACCGAGGGGCGCTGCGGCACGTGCTTGCCCAGCACGTTCGACACCAGGAGGTGTGCCCGCTTGGGGTTGCGGCGCAGCGCGAGGCCGAGCAGGCCGGGCAGCGCCTCGTCGCCGTCGAGCCCGACCCCCAGCCGCTCGGCGACCCAGCTCCCCGACCACACCGCGTCTTGTGTCACGTACGTCATGTTCCTTACGTTCATCAGCCGGGCAACCCGGCGGTGAGCAGTTCCACGAAGCCGACGTCGGCCCTGGCGACGCCGAAGACCTCGGCGCGCCTGAGGGTCCGCTCGGCCCAGGCGCGGTGCGGCTTCACCTCGTTCATCTTGTTCGTGTACGAGGAGCGCAGCACCCCGCCGCCGCCCCGCTCGGGGCGCAGGATGTCCTCGGCGTCGCTGAACTCCTCGTGACTGACCACCGACAGGGCGTGCACGGGCAGGACGTGCGAGGGGTGGATGCAGGTCTTGCCGAGCAGTCCGTTGGCCCGGTCGAGTTCTATCTCGCGGAGCAGGCCGTCCATGTCGTGCTCGATGAGGGCCTGCCGCAGCTCCTCGGCCCGGCCCTGGAGGAAGGGGCTGCGGCGCAGCTGCGGTTTGAACATGCGCTCCTGGGCGCGGAAGTACTCCCACACGGGCCCGGTCACGGTGAACCCCGTACCGTCGGCCCTGCCGAGCACGTTCACCACGTCCGCGATGACGGAGGCGACGATCCGCACGTCGTACGCGGTCATGTCCGGCGGTCTGCGCAGTCCGTACGCCGAGCAGAAGTCGGTGACGCCGAGGCGCAGCGCGAGGACCCGGTCGCGGTACTTGTCGACGGTCCGGGCGATCCCGGCGAGGGTGTCGGCGCGGCTCTCCAGGTGCAGCAGCTCGGGCGACTCCAGGACGGGCATGGCGAAGAGCCGCCGCCCGCCGGCCGCCTCCGCGGCCACGATCGCCTCCAGGAACGGCACGCCCCGCTCCTCGGTGAACTTGGGCAGTACGAATCCGGACAGCAGGCGCAGGCTCGGGCCGAGCCTGCGGGTCAGGTCGGGGATCTGCTCGGCGGCGCGGACCCGGATGAAGAGCAGCGGGGGCTCCACGCCCCGTTCGGCCAGGTCGGCGAAGTGCCGGATCAGATTCTCCTCGGCGTCGGCCACCTCGGCGTCGTCGATGGAGTCCTCCAGGCAGACCACCATGGAGGTCACGCCACGCCCGGCCTGCTTCAGGATGTCGTCGGC
>NZ_WMBF01000510.1:0-4295 GCF_019400875.1 Streptomyces anatolicus
CCCCAGCCCTCGCGGCCGGGCCCCCTCGGCCTGCCGCTCGGCCTCCTGAAGACCGCGCGTCCGCGCCAGTGGGTGAAGAACATCCTGGTCGTCGCTGCCCCGGCGGCGGCGGGCGAGCTGTTCGCGCGCCACGCCCTCGTCCAACTGGCGATCGTCTTCGCGCTGTTCACGGCCGCCGCGTCCGCCGTCTACCTGATCAACGACGCGCGCGACGCGGACGCCGACCGCGCCCACCCCACCAAGTGCCGCAGACCGGTCGCGGCCGGACAGGTGCCGGTGCCCGTCGCCTACGCCGTCGGCGGGCTCCTCGCACTCCTCGCGCCGGTGGCCGCGTACGTCCTGTGCACCCCGCTGACGGCCACGCTCCTGGCCGGTTACGTCTGCATGCAACTCGCCTACTGCGTCAGTCTCAAGCACGTACTCGTCGTCGACCTCACGATCGTCACCACCGGCTTCCTGATGCGCGCCATGATCGGCGGCCTCGCGCTCGACATCCCGCTCTCGCGCTGGTTCCTGATCACCACGGGCTTCGGCGCGCTCTTCATGGTCTCCGCCAAGCGCTACTCCGAATCCGTCCAGATGTCCGCGCGCACCGGGAAACTGGGCGCCACGCGCGCGCTGCTCACCGAGTACACCACCGGCTATCTCCGCTTCGTGTGGCAGCTGGCCGCCGGGGTCGCCGTCCTCGCGTACTGCCTGTGGGCCATGGAGGCGGGCGGCACCGCCAACGGCAGCCTGCTGCCCTGGCGCCAGCTGTCCATGGTGGCCTTCATCCTCGCGATCCTGCGCTACGCCGTCTTCGCCGACCGCGGCACCGCGGGCGAGCCCGAGGACGTCGTCCTGCGCGACAGGGCGCTCGCCGTGATCGGCCTGGTGTGGGTCGCGATGTACGGGCTCGCGGTCGCGAACTGGTGAGCTGGCACCTGCGCGGCCGGCTGCGGTCGCTCGGACCCGAACTGCTCGGCTTCGCCGCCGCCGGGATCTGCGCGTACGCCGCCGACCTCGGCCTCTTCATCTGGCTGCGCGGGCCGATGGGCATGGACCCGCTGACCGCCAAATCGCTCTCCTTCGTGGCGGGCTGCTCCGTGGCGTACGCGGGCAACGCGCTCGGCACCTACCGGCGCAGGGCGGCGGGGGTCCCACGGCTGCGCCAGTACGCGGTCTTCTTCGCCGTCAACGTCGCGGGCGCCCTCGTCCAGCTGCTGTGCATCGCCGTCTCCCACTACGGCCTCGGCCTCACCTCACCGCGCGCGGACGCCGTCTCGGGCGCCGGAGTCGGCATGGCCCTCGCCACCGTGCTCAGATTCTGGGGAACCCGGACTCTGGTATTCCGCGTGGCGGGCGGGACTTCGGGCACGTCTTCGGACAGGACCGCAGGCAGGGAGGCGTCATGGACTGGCTGAAGAAGCTGCCCGGCATCGGGCCGTACGTCGAGAAGGGCATGCGCACGCACGCGTGGCGCGCCTATGAACGGCTCGACGGCGTCCACTGGACACGCCTCGCGGCCGCGATGACGTTCATCAGCTTCCTGGCGCTCTTCCCGCTGATCACCGTCGGCGCCGCGATCGCCGCGGCGACGCTCACCAAGAAGCAGCAGAACACCCTTGAGGACAAGCTCTCCGAGCAGGTCCCCGGCATCTCCGACCAGCTGAACCTCGACGCCCTCGTCGCCAACGCGGGCACCGTCGGCCTCGTCGCGGGCGCCCTGCTGCTCTTCACCGGCATCGGCTGGGTCGGCTCGATGCGGGAGTGCCTGCGGGCCGTCTGGGAACTGCCGGACGAGGACGGCAACCCCTTCCTCGGCAAGGTCAAGGACGCCGGGGTGCTCATCGGGCTCGGCGGCGCGGGCCTCGCCTCCTTCGCCGCCTCCGCGCTCGCCTCGACCGCCGTCGGCTGGACCGCCGACCTCCTCGGCATCGACGAGACCGGCTGGGGAACGGTCCTGCTCCAGGCCATCGCGTTCGCCATCGCCGTCCTCGCGGACTTCCTGCTGCTGCTCTACGCCCTGACGCTGCTGCCCGGCGTCCAGCCGCACCGGCGCGACCTGATCACCGCGGGACTGATCGGCGCGGCCGGCTTCGAACTGCTCAAACTGCTGCTCGGCGGCTATATGAAGGGCGTCGCCGCCAAGAGCATGTACGGCGCCTTCGGCGTGCCCGTCGCGCTGCTCCTGTGGATCAACTTCACCGCGAAGCTGCTGCTCTTCTGCGCCGCCTGGACGGCGACGCGGAAGGCCTCACGCGCGACGGACGGCTCCTCCGCGGAGTCCGCCACGCAGGACGAGCCGACGCCCGGCGTCAGTCCTGACCCGGACGGCGGCCGGACTGGCCGGGCAGCGGCATCCGGCGCCTGACGACGAAGACACCCGCGGCGAGCACCGCGATCACACCGCCCGTCACCGCGAGCGCGACGCCCATGCCGCTCGCCCCGTCGTCGGAGGCGTGCGTCATGTTCGCGGCGGCCGACCCGCTCTTGCCGCCGCCCGGAGCGCCCTTGCCCGCGCCCGTGGACCCCCTCGGCGCGACCAGCTCGCCCACCGGATCGACCTTGCCCGCCGCCTTGAAGCCCCAGTCGAAGAGCCGTTCGGTTTCCTTGTAGACGGCGTGGGCCTCTCCGGAGGAGGGGTTCATGACGGTGACGAGGAGGACCTTGCCGCCGCGCTCGGCGACACCGGTGAAGGTGTTCCCGGCGTTCGTGGTGCTGCCGTTCTTGACGCCCGCGATGCCTTTGTAGGGGCTGATGCCGAGGTCACCGGTGAGCAGTTTGTTGGTGTTCTGGATGCCGAAGGACCCGCGCTTCGTCTTGCCCTTGTCCTTGCCCTTGGTGACCTTCTTGGTCTCGCCGGGGAACTGCGCGGTGGCCGTCGAGCAGTACTCCCGGAAGTCCTTCTTCTGCAGCCCGGAGCGGGCGAACAGCGTCAGGTCGTACGCCGAGGAGACCTGCCCCTTGGCGTCGTAACCGTCCGGCGAGACCACATGGGTGTCCAGGGCCTGAAGGTTCTCGGCGTGCTCCTGCATGTCCTTGACGGTCTTGTCGACGCCGTCGTTCATCGCGGACAGGACGTGCACCGCGTCGTTGCCGGACCGCAGGAAGACACCGAGCCACAAGTCGTGGACGGAGTACGTCTCGTTCTCCTTGATGCCGACCATGCTGCTGCCCGCGCCGATGCCCTCCAGGTCGGCGAGGGCGACCTTGTGCTTCTGCGTCTTGGGGAACTTCGGCAGGACCGTGTCGGCGAAGAGCATCTTCAGGGTGCTCGCCGGGGGCAGCCGCCAGTGCGCGTTGTGCGCGGCGAGGACCTCGCCGGACTCCGCGTCCGAGACCATCCAGGAACGCGCCGACAGGTCCTTGGGCAGCACCGGGGCGCCCGCCTTCAGCTTCACCTGGGTGCCCGGCTTGCCTAGCAGCGCGCCGCCGACGGTCGACATCGAAGCGGGGGGCTTCGGCTTGTCCTTGCCGTCCGGCTCGCCGTCCGCGAAGGCGGGCGCGGTGGTCGACATGGTCAGCAATGTCGCGGAAGCGAGCAGCATGGCGGCTTTTTTGGAGGCAGGCACGGACGAGAACGTACAGGGCGGGCTCAGGGGGTTCGCCGCCGAGGTGCGCTGTGTTCCGTCGTCCCCACCCCGGCGGCGAGGGGCGAGGAACCCTCGCGATACTGAACGTATGAAGCTCAGCCGCCCTGTCTCCTGGTTCCTGCTCGCCTTCGGGGTGTGGAGCTGGTTCATCTGGATCACTTTCGTCAAGAACCTGTGGAAGGACGGCAGCGGGCTCGCCTTCGATGACGCGGGCGACCCGACCGGGTACTTCTGGGTGCACCTGACGCTCGCCGTTGTCTCCTTTGTCTTGGGGACGGTGGTAGGGACCATCGGGTTCCGTGGAATCCGCGCACTGCGCCGTACGTCATAGCCGTGGCTGTCAGCGCGGTCCTCACCGTCATCGCGGTCATCGCCGTCCTCGCGGCCTTCGCCGTCCTCCACTGGTACGTGTGGCGCCGCCTCGTGCGGGACACAACCGCCGGGCCAGGGCCCGCCAGGCGCGCGGGCACGGTGCTCTTCGCCGCCGCCCCGCTGCTGATGTTCGGCGCGCTCGTCGCCGAGCGGTCCGGGGCGCCCTTCCTGCTGCAACAGGTGCTCGCCTGGCCGGGCTTCCTCTGGCTGGCCCTCGCGCTTTACCTGCTGCTGGCTGTGCTCGTGGGGGAGTTGGCGCGTCCGCTGGTGCGGCGGTGGGCGGACCGCAAGCCCGGCGGGGGCGTGGCGGCCGTCTCCGAAGAGCCCGCCGGAGCGCCCGCGACGGAC